>JBDSKP010000735.1:0-5061 GCA_039916925.1 Duganella sp. | reverse complement strand
TCGATGCGGGCGCGGATGGCGTCGGCGCCGGCCGGCTCCAAGGTCTCGCTGACGCCGGCGGCGGTGTTGACGGCGCTAAATTGCGTCAACAGGCTGTTCAGGCTGCGGAACACCGTCAAATCGACGTTCATGCACAGCGCCGCGACATATTGCCCCTGGCTGTCCTTGATGCCGATCGAGGTGCTCTTGGCCAGCCGGCCGTCGGCGAAGGTGTTCGGATAGTTGGCGAGCACCTGCGCGAAGTCCGGGTCGGCGGCGCGCGCCAGCCCCAGCTCGGTGGCGGGCGCGCCGACGCCGCGGCCCGACAGGTTGTTGTGGATGGCGAGGATGGCGTGTTCGGGCTCGAGCAAATCGTGCAGCACGACCTCGCAAAATGGCGCCAGGGTCTGGCCCAGGCCGTCGGCGACCTGCTTCAGCTGCTCCAGCAGGTTTTGCTGTTCGGGTGTCTTTTTCATTTGCACATATTATCTTGTTTTAGATAATTTGTGTAATTCGATACAAAATAGTACGACCGGTCATTTATTTGCTACACTCGTCTGACAAAAAACAACCCCTTGGAGACCACCATGAAATTTGCCGCATTCGCCATTACCGCGCTGCTCTCGCTCGCTCCCCTCGCCCCCGCCTTCGCCGCCGACACCCCGGTGGGCCTGTGGAAGAACATCGACGACGAGACCGGCAAGCCGAAGGCGCTGATCCGCATCACCGAGAACGAGGGCGCGTTCCAGGGCCAGATCGAAAAGCTGTACCGCGAGCCGAACGAGGACCAGAACCCGAAATGCGACAAGTGCGAGGGCGCGCGCAAGGACCAGCCCATCGTCGGCATGGTGATCCTGTCGGGGCTGAAAAAGGATGGCGAGGAATTCAACGGCGGCGAGATCCTCGATCCGAAGAACGGCAAGGTCTACAAGGCCAAGATGCACCTGACCGAGGCCGGCAAAAAACTCAGCGTGCGCGGCTACATCGGCATGCCGATGCTGGGCCGCTCCCAGGTGTGGGTGCGCCAGGAGTAAGCGGGCGCGGCGTCTGACGTAAAATATCCACAACGTTTCCCAGTATCAAGTGCTGTGCGCGTTAGCGCACATACCCCGCTCGGGCGGGCGTGACATCGTGGCCCACTGGCTCGCGCAAATAGCGCGGGCAGCCAGTTCGTTCACCGGTTTCAGCACAAGGGAAACACCATGACTATCCTGCAGAGATACACCAAGACGCTATTCTGTTCCATCGGCTTCCTCGCCACGGCCCTGCTGGCGGGCTGCGGCGGCGGCGACCAGGGCCGCGATCCGATCCTCGGCGTGCCTTCCGCGACGCTGGTGTCGCTGGCCGTCACGCCGGCGGCGCCAAGCATCGCGCTGGGCGCGAGCCAGCAGTTCACCGCCACCGCCACCTATAGCGACGGCAGCACGCAAGCGGTGGTTGCCGCCTGGACGTCGGCCACGCCGGCCGTCGCCACGGTCGCCGCCGCGACCGGGCTGGCCACCGGTGTGAGCGCCGGCAGCGCCGTCATCAGCGCCGCGTACAGCGGCAAGAGCGCCTCGGCCACGCTGACCGTCTTGCCTCCCGCGTTGCTGTCGATCGCCGTCACGCCGGTCGCGCCAAGCATCGCGACGGGCGCGAGCCAGCAGTTCACCGCCAACGCCACCTATAGCGACGGCACCACGCAAGCGGTGGTCGCCGCCTGGACCTCGGCCACGCCGGCCGTCGCCACGGTGCCCGCCGCGACTGGCCTGGCCACCGGTGTGAGCGCCGGCAGCGCCGTCATCAGCGCCGCGTACGGCGGCAAGACCGCCTCGTCCACGCTGACCGTCACGCCCGCCGTGCTGCTGTCGATCGCCGTCACGCCGCAGGCGCCGACAGTACAGATCGCCGCCACGCGCCAGTTGGCCGTCATCGGCACCTATTCGGACGCGACCACGCAAAACCTGACCGCCAGCTCGACCTTCGTGTCGGCAACGCCAGCGAACGCCACCGTCAACAGCGGCGGCCTGGTCACCGGCGCCGCGCTGGGCACCTCGATCGTCACGGCAACGAGCAATGGCAAAAGCGCCACCACCACCATCACCGTTCCGGCCGCCACGCTGACGGGCATCGCCGTCACCCCGGCCACCTCCACCGTCCTGATCGGCGGCCAGCAGCAATTCGTCGCCACCGCGACGTATTCGGATAGCTCCACCGCGTTCGTCACCGGCACCGCCGCCTGGAGCTCGTCGAGCCCATCGATCGGCACCGTCGCCGCCACCGGCGTCGCCACCGGCGTGGCCGCCGGCACCACCAACGTCACCGCCACCGTCGGCGCGCAATCGGGCAGCGCCGCGCTGACCGTCACCGCGGTGGCCGTGCCACCGCCGGCCGTGCTGGCCGTGCCGCTGGGCGGCGCCGCCAACTTCGCCGTGCTGGCCGGCACCTCGCTGACCAACAACGCCGGCGGCACCACGCTGGTCACCGGCGACGTCGGCGCGCCGTCGCAGACGGTCGACCCGACCCAGGCGGCCGGCTACGCCAACTATAAATCCGGCGCCATCCTGGCCGGCGCCCTGGCCGACCTGCAAACCGCCATCAGCGACGCCAACGGCCGCACCTGCGACGTCAGCTTCGCCGGTGGCATCGACCTCGGCGGCCTGAGCTTCGCGCCGGGCGTGTATTGCTACGCCGGCGCCATCAGCATCACCGGCACCGTGACGCTGAACGGCCCCGGCGTCTACATCTTCCGCACCGCGCTGACGCTCGACTCGACCGCCAACTCGATCGTCGCCCTGACCAACGGCGCCACCGCGGCCAACGTCAACTGGCTGCCGGTCGGCCCGACCACGCTGGGCGCGAACAGCGTCTTCAAGGGCACCATCCTCGGCCAGTCGGCCGCGATCACGGTGGGCGACAACACCACGCTGCTCAACGGCCGCGTGCTGACCGGCGCGGCCGTCACGCTGCGCAACAACCAGATCGCCAAATAAACGCCACCCATCAAGGACACCATCATGACCATCAACAAGACACTAGGAACCCTGGGCGCGCTCGCGTGCGCCATGCTCTCGATCCAGGTCGCGCAAGCCGAGGACACCTTCATCAATCCGGAGTGGGCCAACAGCGCCTGGTACATCGGCGCGGGCATCGGCCGCTCGCGCGGCAACATCGACCAGGACCGCCTGGTCCGGAGCCTGTCGGCCAACGGCGCCACCGTCACCGCGTTCAGCACGGACGAGCGCGACACCGGCTACAAGCTGTTCGTCGGCAAGCAATTGAACCGCTATCTGGCGCTGGAACTGGGCTACTTCGACCTGGGCAAGTTCAGCTTCAACTCGACCACGTCCGGCAACGGCGTGTTCAACGGCGAGGCGGGCTTCCGCGGCGCCAACCTGGACCTGCTGGCGCAGCTGCCGCTCGGCGATCGGCTGTCGCTGCTGGGCCGGGTCGGCGCCAACTACGCCAAGGCCAGCACGCATTTCAGCGGCAACCGCCTCAACGCCGTGACCGGACCGAATCCGTCCGAGCGCAAGCTCAACGCCAAGGCCGGCCTGGGCCTCGAATATAAACTGAGCGAGGCGCTGGCGTTGCGCGGCGAGGTCGAGCGCTATCGCGTCAACGACGCCGTCGGCAACCGCGGCGACGTCGATCTGCTGTCGGTCAGCCTGGTCTACAAGCTGGGCCGCCCGGCGCACAGCGCGCCGGTGTACACGCCACCGCCGGCGGCGGAACCGGCGCCACCGCCCGTCGCCGCGCCGATGCCACCACCACCGCCGCCCAAGGCGCCGCAGCCGACCTCGGAAAAAGTCTCGTTCGCCGCCGAAACGCTGTTTGATTTCGACAAGTCGGCCGTCAAGCCCGCCGGCAAGGCCGCGCTCGACGACCTGCTGCTCAAGCTCCAAGGCATGAACACCGAGGTGGTGGTGACGGTCGGCCACACCGACTCGGTCGGCTCGAACGAGTACAACCAGAAACTGTCGCTGCGCCGCGCCGAGGCGGTCAAGGCCTATCTGGTGAGCAAAGGCGTGGAAGCGTCGCGCGTCTATACCGAGGGCAAGGGCGAGACCCAGCCGCTGGCCGACAACGCCACGGCGGAAGGCCGCGCCAAGAACCGCCGCGTGACCGTCGAAGTGGTCGGCACGCGCGCCGTCGCGAAGTAACCGTAGGCGGCTACTGCTGGATGCCCCTGCCGGTGGCGGTCCAGTAGATGCCGCCCATCAGGTGCGACAGGTATTGCGGGTCCTTGTACATCTCGCCGCTGTGTCCGAGCGCGGTGACGAACACGCGTCCCTTCTCCACCTGGTGGTACCACGCCACCGGGTGGTCCTTGCCCATCCCCTTGGACACCTGCCCCGGCCAGATCTTGGTCGGATCGTAGGTGCTTTCGTCGACGTTGAGGACCGGGTGGATGCTGACGTTGTGCGGATTGTCGAACACATACCACTCATCGCTCCAGATCCAGCGCGCCGGCAAGCCGTACGTCGCCGGGAATTTCTTGTCGACGACTTCGGCCACGCCGGTCTGCAGCATCGGATGGTTGCCGACACGGCGTCCGATCAGTTTTTCGAACCACGGCCAGGTATTGGGCGGAATGATCAGCGCCCGGTGCACCAGCATGGCGTTGCCGCCGTTGCGCATGTAGTCCTCGAATTTCCTGCGGCGCGGCTCGCTGAGCTCTTCGCCCGGCGTGTTGAGGAACATCACCATCGCGTACTGGCTCAAGTCGCCGTCGAACACTTCCGGCCGGTGCGTGTAGACCAGCTCGAACGCGTGCAGCCTGGCCTGCTTTTCCAGGCTCTCGCGGGCGATCGGGATGTATTCGTAGTGGTATTTGCCGGGCATCGCCAGCACCAGGACCTTGTACTGGTCGTCGGCGCGCGCGCCACAAGCGAACAGCAACAATCCAGCCAGGGCCATGCAGGCCAATATGATTTTTCTCATTCGACGTCTCCGTAAGTTAGCGCTATCATCGGGGCGGGTTCAATATACACTTTTTCGCCCGGGTGGTGATACGATTGTCGTCGGGCCGGTTCGGCAGGCGACGGAAACTCGATGAAAATAGTGTTCAATCTGATCGGCTGCATGGCGGTCGCGCTCGGC
>JBDSKP010000734.1:0-7750 GCA_039916925.1 Duganella sp. | reverse complement strand
GGCGGATTACGGCGTTCCGCCTAATCCGCCCTACCTGGCGCTTCGCTTGCCGATTCTGGCCGGAGGACGCATGCGCGGGGCGGCGTCCGACTGGCGCCGTATCAGCGCGTAGTCCATCAGCGCATGTTCGGGCGCCTGCGGCGCGCCGTTGTGGCGCGCGCGGATCTGCCGCACCAGCGACCGCAACGCCGCTTCCGCCATCCCGGTGATGGGTTGGCGCACGGTGGTCAGCTCGGGCCAGATGGTCGTGGCCAGGGCGGTGTCGTCGAAGCCGGCCACCGTCAGGTCGCCCGGCACGTCCAGCCCGAGCCTGTGGGCGATCGCCACCACGGCGGCGGCCATGTCATCGTTGCTGGCGAAGATGGCGGTCGGACGCGGCTCCTGGGTCAGCAGGATTTCGGCCGCGTCCAGCCCTGAACGATAGGTGAACAGGCCGGGAACGATCAGCTCAGGCGCGCTTTGCGCGTGATGTTCGGCGATGGCGGCCTTGAAGCCGGCCAGCCGGCGCGCGCTGGCGCTCTGGTTCGGATGGCCGGCAACGAAGCCGATGCGCTGGTGCCCCAGCGCGATCAGATGGCAAGCCATCGCATGGGCGGCCGCGTAGTCGTCGATGCTCACGCCGCTCACGCGCAGGTCCGGCTGGCCGCAGGCGACCGTCACGGCGGGCGTGCCCGCGTCGTTGATCAAATCGATCAACTGCCTGGAATCGCACAGTGGCGGTGGCAGGATGATGCCGTCGACGCCATTGGCGATCAGCCGGCGGGCCTGCTCGACGCCATGTTCATCGGCCTCGCACTTTTCCACCACCAGCTGGACGTTGTTCGGGCCGGCCTGGTTGAGCAGGCCGACGAGGAATTCGCTCAGGTAGCCGGCGCTCGGATTACTGTACAAAAAGCCGACGCGGATCGAACGCGATCCGGCGAGGCGGCGCGCGGCCTGGTTCGGCACGTAACTCAGGGCGGCGACGGCGTCGGCCACGCGGGTTCGGGTCTTCTCGCTCACTTTGGCGTCGCCGTTCATCACGCGCGACACGGTCATCGGCGACACGCCGGCCAGTTTGGCGACGTCGGACATTGTCGGGGCTTGCGTCGGCTGTTCTTGGGGGCCTCGCTCTTTACGTGTCATCATCTCTCCAGCATCACTCCAGCATCACTCCAGGGTCGGGTCCACCCATGCTACACGAGCTGGGCTTTAGATGTCTTCCTGAACTATCCCCGTCCCGGCGCGTAGGGGACTTCGATGGCCTTGTAGTAGTCCAGCGGCTTGGGCGGCGGCGCCACTCCCGGCGGCAGCGGCAGGCCGTTGATCGACTGGAAGTAGGCGATGCAGGCGTCGCGCCACAACTCGGCGTTGGCGACCTGCCGCCGCAGGCGCTGCGCGACTTCGTCGTGGCGGCGCGCGTCGATCATCGGCCGCAGCGCCATCCAGCGCGATTGCAATTCGCGCGCGCCGCGCACGCCGGTGTCGTAGCTGTGCAGCAGTTCGGCCCACAGCGTGCGGCCCGACGGCATCGCGTAGTCCCATGGCAGATGGTGGAACCACAGCAGCAATTGCGCCGGCGTGGTGCGCGGGTCGGCATATTGGCGCGCGATCTCCGGCGCGTATTGGGCCAGCGCGTTGGTGCCGCTGGCGGTGCGGTCGAAGCCGATGCCGTCGCGCGCGGCGCGGTGGTAGTAGACCGGATTCCAGTCGGGTCGTTCGAGGTCGTCGACCCACGGCGCCGGGCCATGATGATGGCCGGTGCCCATCATGTGATGCAGTCCCAGTGGCGTCATGTAATCGACCACGGTCTCGCGCGACATCATCATGATGTCGACCACCGGCGCGGTTACGCGGGCGTCGGCGCTGAAGGTCTGCGCGGCCCATTCGACCGCGATGGCGCGCGCCGACGCCTGCGGGTCCCACGCCAGGCGGCCGAACGCGTACCAGTTGGCCTGGTCGAAGTGGTGGCCGGTCCAGTTACGGTCGCTGCCGATGTTGGCCACGCCCGCCATGCCGGTAAGGCCGGCTTGCCGTGCCGCCTCGGGTAAGGCCTTGCCCTCGATGACTTGCGCCACCGTCAGGCCTCGCGGCGCGCGCTTGGTGTCGGCATGCAGCGTCTCCTCGAACATGGTGCCCAGGTAGGCCAGGTCGGTGGAGAAGCCGAGATACTCTTTGGTGATCTGGAATTCCATCAGCATTGGCGTTTTAGGCATGGCGCCGAACAGCGGGTGGAACGGTTCGCGCGGCTGGAAGTCGATGGCGCCGTTCTTCACCTGCACCAGGACATTTGCGGCGAACTTGCCGTCGAGCGGAGTGAATTCATCGTAGGCCTGCTTGGCGCGGTCGGTGCCCTTGTCGTCGGCATGCGCGTAGACGAAGGCGCGCCACATGACGATGCCCTGGTGCGGCGCCACGGCGGCGGCCAGCATGTTGGCGCCGTCGGCGTGGGTGCGGTGGTAGTCCTGCGGCCCCGGCTGGCCTTCCGAGTTGGCTTTGACGAGAAAGCCGCCGAAGTCCGGGATCGCCCGATAGATCTCGTCCGCCTTGTTGCGCCACCACGCCTGCACCGCCGGCGAGAGCGGATCGGCGGTGTTGGTTTCCTTCAGTTCGAGCGGGGTGGAAAAGCGCGCCGACAGATACACCTTGATGCCGTAGGGGCGCAAGATGTCCGCCACGGCGGCGGCCTTGGCGATGAAGGTGGCGGTCAGCACTTCCGGCTTGGAGTTGACGTTGTTAAGCACCGTGCCATTGATCCCCAGCGAGGCGTTGGCGCGCGCGTAGTCCACGTAGCGGCGGTCGGTGATGTCGGGCAGCGCCCACCAGTCCCAGATCGAGGCGCCGGCGTAACCGCGTTCCACCGTGCGGTCCAGATTATCCCAATGGTTCAGCAGGCGCAGTTGCAGCTTGGGTGCGGAAGCCTCCTCCGGCCGCGCGCCGATGACCGCCGCGCGCAACCAGGCGAAGGAGCCGTACAGCAGGCCGATGTCGCTGTTGGCGGCGATCAGCGTCACGTTGCGGCCCTGCAGGCGGGTTCTACGCAGCAGATAGCCTTCCCGCCCCAGCGCCGCCAGCTCGGCGCGCAGCGGGGAGGTGGTGCTCGCCAGTTCCGGCAGCGTCGCCGGCGTGGCCAGCACCAGCGATCCCTCCTGTATCGTCGCCGATACCGCCGGCGCGCTTCCCAGCATGCCTTGCACCCCTCTTTGCAGCTCCGTCAGCGCGGCCTGCGTGGTGGGGGAGGGCTTGCCCGCCAGGACCAGCGTTCGGGCCTGTGGCTGGAGCTTGGCCCGTGCCGCGCGTTCCAGGGGACGATAGCGAAGCCACAAATCGTAGCCGTCCTCGTCGACCGCGCATGCCGGCGCGGCCGCCGCGAGCGACAACAGCACCGCCGCCAGCAGTTTGGTGAATATGTTATGCATCTTGTCTCCGTTTGGTTCTTATATTTTGTTCTTATATTCGGTTTCCAGCTAAGGCGCGCGCGGGCTTTCGGGCGGGCCGAGATAGCTGTCGCGCTGCCCGCCGGTGTCGACCACCAGCTTTTGCAGCACCAGGGCGGGATCGATCACCCAGAATTTGAGCGTATGCTTGCCAGCGCTTTTAATCATATGCCGGGATGTCAGCACCGTGGCGCCGTCCGAGACGGTGCGCTCCCAGGCCTTTTCGGAGCTGTCCGCATGCAGGTTGACGATCTGTGGGGCCTCGTCGTCAAATGAAATCGCGTAGCGCAGGCCCGCTCCCGGCTGGATCTTTTGAGTGGGCGCCAGCGTGGCGCGCACGGTGACGTTGCCTTTCGTGGCGAGCTGCATCTGGTACTCGAGCCGCATTTGCGGGACGTCGTCGGGCGGAGCGTCCACAGGCAGCGTGGTCATGCCCGACAGCGTGCGGCCATGATCGGGGATACGCAGCCACTGGCGCTTTTCCGGCGCCACCGCGCGGGTGTAGTGTTCCGCTTCCATCGACACCACGCCCGCGGTTTCGATAAAGTCGCCCTTGGCCGCTCGCGGCCCATCGCCCGGCCGCCGCAGCGGCACGGCGACCGTGGTTTTGGCGCCGTTCGGCCCCGATACGGTCAATGTGGCGCGATCCACGCCGGGCGGCACCTCCGCCCAGCGCACGTCGACGCCGACGCGCTGCTCGCGCTCCACCCGTCCGGCGGGCTTGTCGAGCAATATCCACGGGACGCTGGCGGTCACCTTGTAATCGAACGGCTGCCGCCCGCGATTGAAGATTTCGATATGGCGGTCGCGCGCCTCGAATACATCGAGCGCGGGCAGGGCAAGCTTGTCGCCGGCGGGTCCGGGCCATACATCGGCGCTGCCTTCGACGGCCACGCCCATGTCGCCCTGTTTGGGGACCTGCACTTCGGTCACCGGCGGCATGACGTTGCGTGGCGGCTGGTTCCAGTAGGTGTAGCCGAGGTGGGTCTGCGACATCATATGGTTCCATTTGCCGCCGCTGATGTCCTCATGGTAGCGCCGCACCAGTTCCGCGTCCTGCTGGAACAGCTCGCGCGCGCGTACCGCCAGATCGTTGGTGGAGGCGCGTCCCTGCAGGCCGTAAAGACGGTTCATGCCGGCGGTGACGTACAACTCGTTGACCACCGCGCTGGCCTGCACCGGGTACAGCACCAGCTGGAAGAAGGCGTCGCGCTTGGCGGCTGGCAGCGCGGCGGAGATGCGTTCGGCGCGCGCGGCGATGTCGCGGTACTCGTCGACGACGCGCGCCGCCTCGTTGTAGTTGACCAGGCTGTAGGTGGTCGGCTCCAGCTGCTCCGGCTTGCGGCGCCCGTTGTACTTGGTGTATTTGGCGACGATGTCGGCGATGCCGTCCGCGTGTTCGGCGCCGAATTCACGTGTCGCCCATAATTTCAAGTAGTCGGGCAGGCGCTGCGCGGGCCAGGCGGCCGGATTCCAGGCGTAGGTCAGGAAGAATTCGATCGGCACTTCCATCGGCTTCAGATCGCCGACATTGACGATCCACATGCGGTTGGCCTGATAACGCCACGCCAGATGCATTTGTTCCCATATCTTCGGTATCGGCGTGACATTGATCCACTTGTATGAGCGTGGGCCGCCGACGTAATCGAAGTGGTAGTAGACGCCCGCGCCGCCCGCGCGCTTGCGTTCCTCGGGCGTCGGCAGGCGGCGGATGTTGCCCCAATTGTCGTCGCACCACAGCAGCATGACGTCGTCGGGAACGCGCATGCCTTTTTCGTAGTAGTCCTGGACTTCCTTGTACAGCGCCCAGGTTTGCGGCACCTTGGTGACGTCCGGGTTGATTTCCTTCGCGATGGCTTCGCGCTGGCGGCTGACAATACGCTCCAGCAGCGCGACATTGGATTCCTCCGACATCGGCTCGTCGCCGTCGCCGCGCATGCCGATGGTGATCATCTTTTCGTAGTCGCGCGTGTTGCGCAGGCCTTTGCTCCAGAAATCATCCAGCAGGCCGGCGTTCTTGTTGTAGTCCCACGGGCCTTTGCCCTGGCGCTTCCATTCCTGCTGCGCGCGCATCATCGGCTCGTGGTGGGAAGTACCCATGACGATTCCGTATTCGTCGGCCAGCTTGCCGCTTAACTTGTCGTCGTCGTAGAAGGCCGAGTTCCACATCGCCGGCCACAGGTAGTTGGCGCGCAGGCGCAGCAGCAGCTCGAAGACTTTTTCGTAGAATTGGTGGTTGTAGCCGCCGTAGCGCTGCTGCACCCAGCCGGTCAGCGCCGGTTGTTCATCGTTGAGGAAGATGCCTCGGTACTGCACCACCGGGGCGTCGCTGACGGCGACCGGTGCCGAGGCGTGGATGCTGGGGTGGCTGGGCGCGGGCACGTCGGCCCACCACTGCCACGGCGATACGCCGATCTGCTCGGAGATCTCGTAAATGCCGTAGACGGCGCCGCGCTTGTCGCTGCCGGCGATGACCAGGGCGCGTTCGACGCCGGGCAGGGGATTTTTCAGCGTTTGTACCTGCCAGCCTTCCCATTTGTCTTTGATGGCGGAGACGTCTAGTTTGCCGGCGCTTACCAGCTGGTCGATCAGGGCGCTCTTGCCGATGGTGCCGATGATGATCACGTCGGCGCCGGTTGGCTTGGAGGTTTGCTCGATCGCGGGGCGGGCGGCGCTGACGCGGCCGATGTCTTCCCGCAGGTCGCGTGCGGCGCGCAGGACCCCGGGGTGGTCGTTCTGGTCGATGTAGATGGTGGCGGCGCGGCCGCCTTGAGCCAGCGTGACCGAGCCGGGGGCTGGATTGTCAAAGCTTGTCAGGCGCTTTTGGCCAAGGGCTTGGGCGGGGGCGGCGCAGGTTAGCAGGAGCAGCAGGGCAGCTGCCGCGAGGTGGGGGTGTCTCATTTTTTTATTGTCCGTTTTTTTTGGTGCGCTCCGTCGGGGCCTGGCTTCCATGCTTGGGCTGCCGACGGAGCTTGGCGGATTACGCTTCGCTAATCCGCCCTACGTGGTTTCTTGGTTTCTTGGTTCTTGGTTTATCGGCTTTTGTTGGTGCAGTTTTGGCGCAACAGGTTTAACGGGACCGCTTCCGCCAGCGCGCGATAGCCCGCCAGTGACGGGTGCAGGTGGTCGCCCGAATCCAGCGGCTTGCTTATCTTTTGCGGCGCTTCCGGGTCGCGCAGCGCGGCGTCGAAGTCCACCACCGCGTCGAATACGCCGGAGTGGCGTATCCATTCGTTGATTTCCTGGCGGTCGGCTTCGTTCTCCGGCTCGGGATGGTAGTAGTCGCTGCCCACGTACGGGGTGATGGTTGCGCCGATCATGCAGATGCCGCGCTCCCGCGCGCGTTCGGCCAGTTGGCGGTGCGCCAGGCGCAGATCGGCCAGCATTTTCTTGCGGTCGGCCGGCAGGTCCGGCGTGTTGCGGTGCTGGCCGCCCAAGTCGTTCACGCCGATGAACACCAGCGCGTGTGTGACGCCGGCGCGCGACAGCACGTCGCGGTCGAAGCGCGACGCCAGATTCGGCCCCAGGCCGTCGCGCAGCATGCGGCCACCGCCGATGCCGGCGTTGACCACGCCCACTTGCCGCCCGTCCTGGCGCAGGCGCTCCGCCAGCAGGTCCGTCCAGCGGTTGTTGCCGTCGGTGGTGACGCCGTAGCCGTCGGTGATCGAATCGCCCACGGCGACGAAGGCGCCGGCGCCGCGCGGCGCCTGCACATCGACGTCGCTGACCAGGAACCAGCGCCCGATGGTGCCGGCACCTTCCCAATCCGTGTCCGTGATGCGATTGCCCTTGGCGAAAAAGCTGGTGGCGCGGGCGCCGGAATGGCTGGTCTGCCGGGGCGGCGCCTCCTTGAAATACAGCGATACGGCGAGGTCGCTGGCCGGCTTGACCTCCAGCGCCACGGGATCGCTGTAGTATTCGGCGCCGGCCGGGATCATCACCGAAGGGCTGCCGTCGAAGGTCAGCGGTCGCACCGTGGCGGCGTCGATCCGCGCCTTGCCCGGGGCCGGCGCGAGGGCGACGCTGGCGCCTTCCACGGTCAGGGGCGCGGTGCCGTGTACATTACTGAGGCGGATCCGCAGACGGCTGCCGCCCAGCGACAGGTGGACCGTCTGGCGCAGGCTGCCGTCGCGCCAGTTCGCCGCGGCCAGCTCGTTGGCCGGGTCGGGAATCTGCTGCGCCGTGCCCCAGGAGGCGACCCAGCGGCTTTCCGGGCTTTGGACTTCCCCGCGCGGGTCGGTCGCCGACGCGCACGCGGTCAGCACGAGAGGGGGCAGCACCGCCGCCAGGACGGTGACTAACAATCCTCCGAAGCGGCGGTATGACGCGTGTTG
>JBDSKP010000733.1:0-1520 GCA_039916925.1 Duganella sp. | reverse complement strand
CTTGCGCGCCGGTCAAGTCACGGTCATTTTGGCGGCGATTTTTGAAAAAGCGGTGCTCAGGCCGCCGGTTACATAGCCGACCGCCGTGATCAGCGCAGTGGCGATCAGTGCGGCGATCAGACCATATTCGATGGCCGTTACGCCATTTTCGTCGGCCACAAAAGCTTTTGCTGCGGAGATGAGTGTGCTCATGACAAACTCCTGGTTAGTGAAAGATGACGACTTCCCTGGCACCGCCGGGACGGTCTGACCGCGCCGTTTTTTGTGAAGAACTTGGTTCCGTCCCGCACGTGCAAGGCCATTGGACTGACTATAGGTAAGCGTTCATCTGCGAAATTGATTCGTCGCAAATTTCCTTTTAAGCATCTTTTGTTTCGGCGCACTTGTTGATCAAACCGGGCTGACGCTTGCGCCACCGTGCCGACTGTGGACGGGGAACGACATAAATCTCCTGCCGTCCGTCGCAAGCGCGTCCCCGACTGTAGAATCGGGTTAGGGCAATATAAAACGGCGGCGCAACTTTCATTGCCTATAAGGTAAAAAGCCTTTATCCTGCACGGGCTTGTTCCTGCAAAATGGTCACCCTTGGCATAGTACGCGCCGCATCGTCGAGGCACAGTTTTACGGCACACATGGCAAAATGTTTATGCGCCCATTCGCAGGCTACGCGGTAGAGGCTCGATTACCTTGCTGAGAATGATATGGATTCCCTACTGAAACACATGGTGGACATGACCGGCCACCGCGATCACACCATGCTCGACGTCTCGGTGATCTCGGCGGTCCAGGAACTCGCTTGCGCGTCGCAAACCCGCGTGCTGGCGCTGACCAGCGTGCGTGGCCAGGTGTTCGTGCGGGCGCGGGCCATCGTGGTGGCAGGCAGTCCGGCGCGTATGGAAGACAATCTCGACCCTGCGCTGCCAGGCGAACCGCTGTCGGACTATCCGGCGCTGGCGGCCTGCATCGCGCGCCATGAAACCAGCTGCGATGCGCTGTGCGCCGATGGCCGCCACCTGCTGTGGCTGCCGATCTGGATCGGCGACCAGGTCACCACCTGCCTCGAAATCGTCCATGCCAGCCCGTACAATTCGGAAGCCATCCACGTCATCGGCGGCATCGTCAGCGTGTACCGCAATTTCCAGAACCTGCTCGACTACAGCGAACGCGATTCGCTCACCGGCCTGCTCAACCGCAAGACCTTCGACGACCAGCTGACCAAGATGCTGCAGCAGTCGGCGCTGGAGCAGGAAGCGCCATTGCCGGGCCAGCCCGAACGGCGCCAGACGCTCGAAGAAGAACCGAAGCAATGGCTGGCGGTGGTCGACGTCGACCATTTCAAGCTGGTCAATGACAAGTTCGGCCACCAGTATGGTGATGAAGTGCTGATCCTCATCGCCAACCTGATGACTTCCTCGTTCCGTTCGCAAGACCGCGTGTTCCGCTTCGGGGGCGAAGAGTTCGTCGTGCTTCTGCGCTCTACCACGCTCGAAAACGCGCAAAAAATCATCGACCGTTTCCGC
>JBDSKP010000732.1:0-3132 GCA_039916925.1 Duganella sp. | reverse complement strand
AAAACCGGCGGCGTGCCCGAAACGGCGGCCCGACCGTTGCAGGCCTGCGGCGGTTGATTTTTAACCCGCACGGCGATCCGCAGGGGTCGTACCCCGTTGGGTACGACCCCGGTTGGCCTTGCGGGTTCGGGCGCGCTCAATCCCCTAGCGCCCGTATTCCCCTTGCATAATTGCTCATTTGTTGGCATGGTATGAGCCCATGAAACCAATGCGCCACCACATGTCCAAAATCCTCAAGTTCACGCAATTTTCGGTGCGGGACTTGTTCGTCGCCTCCGCCCCCACCATCGCGCTGATCGTCGGCGTCTGCCTGCTGGCCTACTGGCTGGTCGATCCGGCCCCGCCGCGCAGCGTGCGCCTGGCCACCGGCCAGGAAAACAGCGCCTACGAGGAATTCGGCAAAAAATACGCGGCCGCGCTGGCCAAGCACGGCGTCAAGGTCACCCTGGTGCCGTCGGCCGGCTCCGGCGAAAACCTGCGCCGCCTGCGCGCCGGCGAGGTCGACATCGCCTTCGTCCAAAGCGGCTCGACCAACGAGGAGGCGGCCGAGCGCGAAGGCCTGTCGTCGCTGGGCAGCCTGTTCGTCGAGCCGCTGTGGCTGTTCCTGCGCGAGACCAAGGGCCAGCCGCCGATCACCCAGCTCAGCCAGCTGAAGGGCAAGAAAATCAACTTCGGCCCCAAGGGCGCCGGCGCGCCGCGGCTGTTCCGCCAGGTGCTGGCGCTGAACGGCCTGGAGAAGGAAGACGTCGAACGCTTCTCGCTGGCCAACACGCCGGCCACGGTGGAGCTGCTGGAGGGCCGCATCGACGGCCTGGTGTTCACCTCGGCGCCGGAAGCGCCGCTGATCCAGATGCTGCTGCAAACGCCCGGCATCAAGCTGTTCAACTTCAGCCAGGCCGAGGCCTACGCGCGCAAGCTGCCGTTCCTGACGCACGTGGTGCTGCCGCAGGGGATCGTCGACCTGGGCCGCGATATCCCGGCCGAGGATTACAACCTGATCGCGCCGACCGCCACGCTGGTGGCGCGCGACGACCTGCATCCGGCGCTGGTGGACTTGTTCGTGCAGGCGGCCAGCGCCATCCACAACGGGGCCGGCTGGTTCCAGCAGCAGGGGCAGTTCCCGTCGGCCAAGTACACCGAGATTCCGGTCGACGCCGAGGCGGCCAAGTTCTACAAGAACGGCCCGCCGCTGCTGCAGCGCTATATGACATTCTGGCTGGCCAATTTCTTCGACCGCATGTGGGTGGTGGTGCTGGCGCTGAGCGCGCTGGTGATCCCTTTGTCGCGGATTATCCCGCCGCTGTATGTGTGGCGGATACGCTCGCGCGTGTACCGCTGGTATGGGCAGTTGCGCACGGTGGAGCAGCAGGTCGAGGGCGCGCCGGAGGGAACCCGCATGCAGGTGTACGAGGCGCAGCTCAAACGGCTCGACGAGATCGAGGAGCTGGTCAATCAGATCTCGATTCCGCTGTCGTTCGCCGATGGCTTGTATGGCTTGCGCAGCCACATCCAGTTCGTGCGCAAGCGGATACAGTTTTTGATGGAGGAGGGGGCGCCGGCGGCCGCCCAGGCGGTGCCGGTGTAACCCCAAGCCACGGCGGGGTCGTACCCCGTACGGGGTACGACCCCAACACCCGCGGCGGCGGCGGTTCGAGACGCGTCGCGGGGTTAAGGGCTTGATTTTACGCGCCGGTCCACGGCAGGCCCGCCTTGCACCACCCGCCAATATTCCTGCGGTGGTGATGCTCATCCTTGTCGCCCTCGAAGCCTTCGAGGATGTCGTAGCAGTGCTGGTAGCCGTGTTCGGTGGCCAGCTTGGCCGCACCACGCGAGCGCACGCCCGACCTGCACAGGAACAACAACACCTGATCCTTGCGCGCCACCGAGTTCAATTGCTCGATAAATTCATGGTTGGCGTTGCCGCCAGGATAAATGCTCCACTGGACCGCACCATGTTGGGCTTCCGGAATGGCCACCCGGCCCACCCAGTCGCGCTCGGCGTTGGTGCGCACGTCCACCAGCTTGACCGCGTTGTCCGCGCTTAACAGCTCGTACGCCTCCTGCGGCGTCACCGCGCCGGCGTACGGCCAGTCCTTGCTGCGCCCGCGCGCGACGGCCAGGATATCGTCTATTTTGCTCATGGCATATCCCTCCAAATAAGATTGAGTTTATTATAGGCGTCCTGTGCACGTCGGAGACAATGACGCACCAAAGCCGTGCAATTTTTCGTTGAAACGAGGAAATGCACGATAATAGTGCGATTTTGCAGGTTTGCACCAATGTGGTGCTTCATTGATCCGGTGTAAATAGTGGCTTTTTGGTGCTTCGCCCCGTTTTAGTCTCTTTTGTCGGCGAGTTCCAAGACGCTATGAACATATCGTTATGAGTTTCAGGCTGGCATAGATACTGCTTATAGAGAGCGCACCAGTTATACACATTCCTTTAGGAGATACGCATGGCAATGACAGCCGCAGAAGTCTTGAAAATGGTCCAGGAAAACGAAGTCAAATTCGTTGATTTCCGTTTCGCCGATACCCGTGGCAAAGAACAGCACGTCACCGTGCCCGTGTCGCACTTCGACATGGACAAGTTTGAATCGGGTCACGCATTCGACGGTTCCTCGATCGCCGGCTGGAAGGGCATTGAAGCATCGGACATGATTCTGCTGCCAGATCCAAACACCGCGAACATCGATCCGTTCATGGAAGAGACCACGCTGTTCATGCAGTGCGACGTCATCGAACCGTCGGACGGCAAGGGCTACGACCGCGACCCGCGCTCGATCGCCAAGCGCGCCGAAGCGTACCTGAAATCGTCGGGCATGGGCGACACCGCCTACTTCGGCCCTGAGCCGGAATTCTTCATCTTCGACAGCGTGCGCTGGAAGATCGACATGTCGGGCTGCTTCGTCAAGATCGACTCGGAAGAAGCTTCGTGGACCACCGGCGAGAAAATCGAAGGCGGCAACACCGGCCACCGTCCAACCGTCAAGGGCGGCTATTTCCCGGTGCCACCGGTCGACAGCTTCCAGGACATGCGCTCGGAAATGTGCCTGATCCTCGAGTCGCTCGGCATCCCGGTCGAAGTGCACCACCATGAAGTGGCCGGCGCCGGCCAGAACGAAATCGGCAC
>JBDSKP010000731.1:0-8868 GCA_039916925.1 Duganella sp. | reverse complement strand
CTGTGGAAGCCGGCGCCGTAGTTGATGAAGTATTCCGTGTCGGCCCACGGCCCCAGGATCAGCGACAGCTTCGGCGAGGCCTTGTTGGCGCAGACGTCTCGACCGTTAACGTCGAAGCGGTAGGCGTCGTAGCGCAGCCCGGCGATGGTGCGCAACGCCGGCAGCCAGTAACTGGTGTTCTCCAGATACAGCCCGGCGCTGGCCTCCTTGATCCGGTCCTCGCGCACGGTGGCGAGCTTTTCGCGTTCGCGCGTGGCGTACAGGCCGATCGGCGACACACGGTCGTAGCGCGTCTGTATGCCGACCTTGTTGCGCATGTCGATGCCGCCGACCTTGTCGAGCCACGTTTGGCTGGCGTTGAATCCGCCCATGGTGCGCCGCTCGCGCTGCTGGAACTGGTCGCCGTCGACCGGA
The DNA here is from genome assembly GCA_039916925.1 of Duganella sp. Classification (GTDB taxonomy): domain Bacteria; phylum Pseudomonadota; class Gammaproteobacteria; order Burkholderiales; family Burkholderiaceae_D; genus Rugamonas. The sequence goes on along the minus strand of JBDSKP010000731.1, from coordinate 8,454 downwards.
TCGGCCAGCAGGTAGGTGAAGTTGCTGTACAGGTCCAGGCTGGACCGCATCAGGTAGGCCGAGGCCTCGGTGATGCGGCCGTCGCGACGCCGGTGCAGGTCCCACGACAGGCTGGCGCGCGCGGTGTCGCCACCGTCGCTGGCGTCGAGCGTGCCGAAGCGGCCGATCAGGCCGTCCCGCACGGCGCGCTGCGGCACCTGGTCGGTGGCGTTCCAGCGGTTGCGGTAGGCCATGGCGGTGACGCTGTAGCCGTCCTGCGCGTCGCCGTGGCTGTAGCGCAGCACGGCGTTGTATTTACGCACCTGCTCCGGCGTCTGCCACGGGCCGTCGTTGCGGCCCAGTTCTATGCCGTAAAGAATCGTTCCACCGGCCGCCGAGGGGACGGCGAACGAGTCGGCCAGCAGCGCGCGCCGGTAGCCATAGCGGCCCACGGTCAGGCTGGCGGTGCCCTCGGGCAGCCGGTCCGTCAGTCGGATATGCGCCGCCCCGGCCGACGAGAAATCGCCCTCGTCGGCGAAATAGCCGCCCTTCTTGTAGTCGATGCGCTGCACCAGTTCGGGGATCAGGAAGTTCAGGTCGGAGTAGCCCTGGCCGTGGGCGTTGCTGCGCAGGTTGACCGGCATCGCGTCGACGTAGGTGGCGAAGTCGGTGCCGTGATCGAGGTTGAAGCCGCGCAGGAAGTACTGGTTGGCCTTGCCGTCGCCGCTGTGCTGCGTGACGATCATGCCCGGCACGAATTCGAGCAGCTCGCCGGTGCGCAGCGCGGCGCGGCTGGCGATCAGGTTGGACGTCACAGTACCTTGGCTGGCGGCGTCCGAGGTGCCGATCGCGTTGTCGTAATGGGCCAACACCGTCACCCGGGTCATCGCGGCCGCCGCGGCGACGTCGGTGCCGTCGGCGTCGGCAGCCAGCGCCGCCCCGCCGCGCACGGCAAGGGCCATGATCGCCACCATGTTGCGTTTAATCCCCATCGCGTCTCCGAGTAAGTTTTTCCTGCTTGGAAACTATGTACGGGGCGGGACACGGTTCGGATTCAACTATTTGACCCGATAATTTTTGTTCGTGCGGGCGCGGGAGTATGGTATTTTTCACACGTCCAATTTGTTTTTCATCAATGCATCATCACCTTCAAGGCGAGCAGTGTCCGACGCTTCCACACTCGATCCCCAGCAATTACGCGCGTGGCTGCAAGGCGCCGCGAACCGCGATGCCGCCGCCTTCCGTTCACTTTACGATGCAACATCGTCGAAACTGTTTGGCTTCGCGCTGCGTATATTGAACAAGCGCGAACTGGCCGAGGAGGTGTTGCAGGAGAGTTTCGTCGCGATCTGGAACAACGCCGGCAGTTATCAAAGCCATTTGGCGGCGCCGATGACGTGGATGACCACCATCGTGCGCAACAAGGCTTTCGATCTCTTGCGCCGCAGCGATGTGAACGTCGAAATCGATTGGGAACAGTTTGACAGCGAGGTCATCAATGCACTGCAAGATCCGGGCGCCACGCCGATCGAGGCGCTTCAAATGAGCAGCGACGCCAAGGCATTGGCCTACTGTATGTCGGCGCTGGAGGGGCTGCACCGCCAGGTGATCGGCCTGGCGTTTTTCCACGACCTGTCGCACAGCGAGGTGGCGGCGCAGATGGCGCTGCCGATCGGCACCGTCAAGACCTGGATACGCCGTAGCCTCGAGCGCCTGAAGACGTGCCTGACGAAGCGGGAGCGATCATGAACCTGCGCGACAACGCCCCGCTGCGCGAGAAGCTGGCCGCCGAATATGTGCTTGGCACGCTCAAGGGCGGCGCGCGGCGCCGCTTCGAAGGCTATATGCACGACGACGCGGCGCTGCGCCGCACCACGCAGGAATGGGCCGACCGTCTGACGCCGCTGGCCGAGTTCTCGAGCGCGCGGGCGCCACGGCGGCAGGTGTGGAGCAATATCGAACGGCGCCTGAACCTGCGGCGCACGGACGCGGCCTGGCAGTTCTGGCGCAACGAGTCGGTGACGTTCTGGCGTTCGCTGGGCGTGGTGTCGACGGCGCTGGCGGCCTTGCTGGTGGTCGTCATCACGACCCGCACGCTGGACGCGCCGTCGCTCGATTACGTCGCCACGCTGACCGACGAAAAGTCGCAGACCGCGCTGGTGCTGACCGGCGACACCGGCCGCAAGGCGCTGACGGTGCGCCTGGTGGGCAACGCGCCGGTGCCGTCGGATAAGACGCTGCAGTTGTGGGCCGTGCCCAAGCAGGGTAATCCGCGTTCGCTCGGCGTGCTGGCCGATCGCGGCGAGGTCAAGCTGGCGCTGACCGGCGCCGCCATCGGCGACGACGTCGCGCTGCTGGCGGTGTCGCTGGAACCGAAGGGCGGCTCGCCCAATCCGAACGGTCCCACCGGTCCCATCCTGTACAAAGGCGCGTGGGTGCGCGTGATGTGACTTTGTAGCCTCGTCTCAAAAAAATAGACTGTTGACTATCGAATTATTACCGTGTTTTTTTATCATACCCAGAAAGGCATACTTACGACTAATGGGGACGGACTCTAATGCCGCTAAATTAAGGCGATTGTCGTAGGGCGGATTAGGCGGACCGCCGTAATCCGCCATGAGCCGTCGACGGCGCTTGGCGGATTACGCTGCGCTAATCCGCCCTACGTGGTTCCGTTGCCCGCTTAACTTAGCGGCATTAGGAACAGACTGTGGGTGATAAGTGGACGAAGGAAAATCGGGGAAAATGAAGTCTCTAGACCAATCGAGCAGTGCGATGCCGGAACTTGCAAAAGCGTGGGTGGCGTTGCAGCAACACGCCTTGTTACGGCCGATCCGGAATCAGGCTGACTTTAAGCGTGTGCATGCCTTGACCGATGCGCTGGCCGACGAAGAGGGAGATGACGAAAGTCATCCGCTGTTCTCAATGCTTGAATTAACGATGGACTTGATTCAGCGGTGGGAGGATGAGCACGTCGTAATTCCGGATGCAGAGCCCAAAGAAGTACTTAGATATTTGTTGAAGGAAAACGATCTGAAGCAAAAAGATTTACAGGACGTCGCCTCGCCTACATTGATTAGTGATATTTTGGCTGGCCGTCGCGGGATAAGCAGGGTTTTAGCGAAGAAACTGGCGGCCCGTTTTAATGTCAACGTAAGCGCGTTTTTGTCAATTTGTCTACAGCCGGTAACGCGCTTAAAGTTGTGAAAATTGTTATTATTGCCAGCTACACTCGAAAACTGAAAGGTTGGCAATGGATAGCGCTAAATTTACCCCGGGGTATTTCAACCAATTCGGCTCGGAGACGCTGCCATCTCATCTCGGCATCGTCATCACGGCCGTGCGCGAAGGGGAGCTGGTGGCGCAGTTCGACGTCGCCGCCAAGCACCTGGCGCCGAACGGTTTCCTGCACGCCGGCAGCGTCGTCACATTGGCCGATACCGCCTGCGGCTACGCCTGTTTCGCCCATCTGCCGGAAGGCGCGCAGAACTTCACCACCATCGAATTGAAGTCGAACCACCTCGGCGCCGCGCGCGAAGGCGTCGTGGTGGCGACCGCCAAGGCGGTCCATCTGGGCCGCACCACGCAGGTGTGGGACGCGGTGGTGACCAGCCAGGCCACTGGTAAAACGATAGCGTTGTTCCGCTGCACGCAGATGGTTTTGTTCCCCAAAAGCTGATAAGTTACGCCGGTGCGTCTCGCCGTTTTTGGGGAAAAAGGGATGATCGGATTCTTCAAGCTGGCCGTCGCCGGCTCCGTGCTGGGATGGATGCTGGCGTCCACGCCGGGCTTCGCGCGAACGCCGTACACCGACGACCAGGTGTATCAGGGCCTCGGTGGCAAGGAAGGCATCCGGAAGATCGTCGATACTTTCATCCCGCTGGTGCTGGCCGACCCACGCATCAAGGACAGCTTTGCCGACTTCGACATGGAGCAGCTCAACGCGCGCCTGCGGGAGCAGTTCTGCGAGCTCGCCGGCGGCCCGTGCAAGTACAGCGGCAAATACCGTGACAAGACGATGGACGGCGTCGGCACGGTGCGCGACATGGCGACCGTGCACCAGGATTTGAACGTCACCAATGCGATGTTCAACGCGTTGACGGAAGACCTGCAGACCGCCATGGAGCGCAACCATGTGCCCAACAGCGTGGCGAACAAGCTGATTGCCAAGTTGGCGCCGATGCAGCGCGTCATCGTGACCAAATGAACCACCATCATTTGAGAAACATCCTCGCGGCGATGGCGGCGGCTGCGGCGTGCGCCGGCGCCCGCGCGCAGGCGATGCCGGACATGGGCAAGTTCCTCGCCACCGGTGGCGTCAGCCAGGTCGAAGGCGCCGGCGGCGGCGGCATCGTGCCGTGGGCGCTGATCTCCGGCTACGGCACGCGCGACAGTTGGGGCGCGAACACGCACTACACCTATGTCCAAACGCAGGACTACAAGTTGACCGGCTATGGCGTGGCGGTGGGGATCGCGGACCGGGTGGAGATTTCGCTGGCCAACCAGGAGTTCAAGGGCAGCCGGGCGCCGCTCGCCCTGCTGGCGATCGAGCAGGATATCGTCGGCGTGAAGGTGAAGATCGCCGGCGACGCCGTTTATGACCAGGACCGCTGGCTGCCGCAGATCGCCATCGGCGCCATGTACAAGAAGAACAAGGGGGTACGGGGACTGGGTGCGCTTGGCGTCGGCAATGTGACGCAGCTCGGCGCCGGGGATGATCGCGGCTACGATTACTATGTCGCCGCCACCAAGATCCTGTTCGAGCGAAGTTTGCTGCTCAACGCCACCTTGCGGTCCACCAGGGCGAATCAAATGGGCTTGCTGGGCTTTGGCGGCGACCTGCGCGACGGCCGGCGCCCGATGCCGGAGATCTCGGCCGCGTATCTGGTCACGCGCCGGTTGGCGGTCGGCGCCGAGTACCGGCGCAAGCCGCACAACCTGAGCGTCGATGACGAGAAGGCGTATTACGACGCGTTCGTGGCCTGGTTCCCGACCAAGAATTTTTCGGTGACGGCGGCGTACGCGGAGCTGGGCGACATCACCATTTTCAATCCGAAGAAGCAGCGTGGCCTGTACCTGTCGGCGCAGGCGGGCTTTTGATCAATAGGATTTATACGGCAGGAACTTGCCGCTCAAAACCACCTGCACCCGGTCGCCCTTCGGGTCGGCCTCGCGCTGGATATCCATCGAAAAATCGATCGCGCTCATGATGCCGTCGCCGAATTCCTCGTGGATCAATTCCTTGATGGTGGTGCCGTACACGCTGACGATTTCGTACCAGCGGTAGATCAGCGGGTCGGCCGGCACCGCCGACGGCAGCGAGCCCTTGTACGGTACGATCTGCAGCCACGCCGTTTCCTCGTCCGTCAAATCGAACAGCCGCTGCGCGATGTCGGCCTGCCGGCGGTCGAACGTCATCTGCCCCAACAACGCGGCCGTGGTCCATTCCTTGCTCTGGCCGATCTCTTTGGCGATGTCGCCCCAGCGCATGTTGCGGGCGACTTTGGCGGACAGGATTTTTTGCGTGACGTGCTGGCGGTCCATGACGGCTCCTTGGGTTGGGATGCCAAGGAGCATGCAAGCGCTGTGCCAGCGCGCGGCGGTTTAGCTTTTCAGCGATGTCGCCAGCAGCTTGTGCAACTCGTCGAAATCCGGCTTGCCGAGGTAACGCTTGAGGATTTTGCCGTCCTTGCCGATGACGAAGGTGGTCGGCGTCATGGCGACGTCGCCGTAGGCCTTGGCGGCCGCGCCGTCCGTGTCCAGCGCCACCTTGAAGGGCAGATGGCGCGTTTCGGCGTAGTTGACGACGTAGTTCGGCGGATCGTAGCTCATCGCCACGGCGACGAATTCCATGCCCTGCGGCTTGAACTTGTTATAAGTGTCGACCATTTGGGGCATTTCGGCCACGCACGTGGTGCACGACGTTGCCCAGAAATTGACCATGACGACCTTGCCGCGCAGGCTGTCGGCGGTGATTTTTTCGCCCTTGATGGTGACGAAGCCGACGTTCGGCGCGACCGGGCGCTTGGCCAGCGAGACGTAGCCGCCAAAACCGATCGCGGCGATCACCACGGCGGCCAGCACCGGCTTGATCCAGCCCGGCGACGATGCCTTGGGGGAGGAAACGGGGGAGGTAAGCGTATCTTGCATGATGGATTCGGGCGCCGTGGGGGGTGGGGTCATTATAGACCGGTATCCCCGACGACGCCCGCCATGCCCGGTTTACTGCACCGAGTGGGTGGTGGCGCCACCGTTGTCGGCATTGGCCGGGGCCGGGGCCGGGGCCGGTGTCGGCTGGTACTGCTTGTACTCGTCCTCGGAGATGTATTCGAACACCTTGACGACCTTGTTCACGCCGCTCACGCCACGGGCGATGTCGGCGCCGATCTGGCCTTCGCGCTGGGTCACGCGGCCCTGCAGGTAGACCGTGCCGCGCTCGGTGACGACCTGGTACGAGTTGGCCGAGATATCTTTGGCGTCGACCAGGCTGGCCTTGACCTTGGTGGTGATCAGCGTGTCGTTGGAGCGCGACGTGTAGCTGGCCGGGCCGGCGATCTCGAGCTCGTTGGTGACCGACAGCACGCCCTCGACGCTGCGCACTTCGCGCTCGGCGGCCGCCTTCATCGCTTCGTCGCGCACTTCGCCGGTCAGCAGCACGCGGCGGTTGAAGCTGTTGACGTTGGTGTGGCCGGCGTCGCCGACGACGTTGCGCAGCTTGTTGGCGGCCTTGATCTGGATCGTGGTGTCCTCGGTCTGGGCGCCGAAGGTGCGGCGGTCCGACGCCGCCAGCGTGCCGCTGATGGCGCCGCCGGCGACCAGCGCGATGCAGCCCGTCAGCGATGTCAGCATCGTTGCGCACAGCACGCTCATGGCCAGCGGGCGCTGAATCTTGTTCCAGATGGCACCTGGGTTAATCATTCACATCTCCTCCGAATAGCGCAACGTCGATGCCGTCGCAGATACAGTGTATGGATACCAGATGGACTTCCTGGATACGGGCGGTGCGGTCGGCCGGCACGCAGATGTGGACGTCGGCGTCGGTCAGCATCTTGCCGATGGCGCCGCCGCCCTTGCCGGTCATCGCCACGACGCGCATTTCGCGCTCGAGCGCCGCTTCGATCGCCGCCATCACGTTGGCCGAGTTGCCCGACGTCGAGAACGCCAGCAGGATGTCGCCGGCCTGGCCGAACGCCTGCACCTGCTTGGAGAAGATCTCGCGGTAGCTGTAGTCGTTGGCCACGGCCGTCAGGATCGACGTGTCGGTGGTCAAGGCCATGGCCGGCAGCGGGAAGCGTTCGCGCTCGAAGCGTCCGACCAGCTCGGCGGCGAAGTGCTGGGCGTCGGCGGCCGAACCGCCGTTGCCGCACACCAGGATCTTGTTGCCGTTCGACAGCGCCGAGAACATCAGGTCGATCGCCTGCGCCAGATGCGGCGCGAGGACGGTGGCGGATTGGATTTTGATTTCGGCACTTTCGTGGAAGTGCGCCAGGATGCGTTGATTATTCATAGTGTGCTGATTATAGTGCAGTCGCTCGACGAGCCGGACAAGCTCTGTTAAAAATGCTTACAACTCAATAATATTTTGTATCCATGACAATGTTTCATCGTCGATGGCCACGAGGTCGAAGCGGCACGGCGGCGGGCTGGGGTAGCGCAGCAGGTAATACTGGGCGGCGTTGACCAGGCGCCGGCGCTTGGCCGGGGTGACGCTGGCGGCCGCGCCGCCGAAGCCGGCCGCCGCCCGGCGCCGCACCTCGACGAACACCAGGCCGCCGCGCTGCCGCATGATCAGGTCGATCTCGCCGGCCTGGCACAGGAAATTGCGCTCGACCAGGGTCAGGCCCTGCCGCTCCAGGTGGCCGAGCGCGCGGTCCTCGCCCAGCCGGCCCAGCCGTTGCTGCAGGGTGGGGGGCCGTGGCGGCGACATGGCGACCTCATCTGGCGACGGCCTGCGGCACGCCGTTCTTGTAGATGGCCGGCTGCTCGACGCGCTCGAAGCTGGCCGCGCCCTGGCCGAAATCGATCGTCAGGCGGCCGGTCACGCCGTCGACGTGGAAGCGGCCGGCCGGATGGCGGCTGATCTCGCGCGCCACGCGGTAGGCGTCGATGCCCAGCGCGTACAGCCGTTCCATGTCGGCCGTGCCCGTTTGCACCGGATGCGGATAGACCATCACGGCCGGGTGGTCGCGCTGCACCTGCCAGGGCAGGTCGAGCAGGCGCACGCCGTCGAGCTCGGGGCCGGCGAAGGCCATCGAGGCGCCCGGATTGAGGGCCGACGTGCCGTACACCGGCAGCGCGCCGAACGCGCTCACCGGCACCGGCGGCTGGGCCGGCATGGCGTCGGCCGTGCTGATGATCGGATTGGTCGGCTCGGTCGTCACCGGCGCGCCCAGCGCGGCGCGCAGCTGGCGGGTCTGGTCGGCGCCCATCGCCGAGAACAGCACGCCAGGCTGCTCCTGCTGAAGGCGCGCGCGC
>JBDSKP010000730.1:0-4754 GCA_039916925.1 Duganella sp. | reverse complement strand
AGCACGGCGTCGCCCACTGCGATCGCCAGCGCGCCGCCGGAGCCGCCCTCGCCAATGATGGTGGCGATCAGCGGCACCTTGAGTTCGGCCATCACGTACAGGTTGTGACCGATCGCTTCGGACTGGCCGCGCTCCTCGGCGTCAATGCCGGGAAACGCGCCCGGGGTATCGACAAAGGTGAAAATCGGGATGCCGAATTTTTCGGCCAGCTTCATCAGGCGCATGGCCTTGCGGTAGCCTTCCGGCTTGGGCATGCCGAAGTTGCGCATCGCGCGCTCTTTGGTGTCGCGGCCCTTCTGGTGGCCGATGACCATGCACGCCTGGCCGTTGAAGCGGGCCAGCCCGCCCACGACCGACAGGTCGTCGGCGTAGGTGCGGTCGCCGTGCAGTTCGTGGAAGTCGGTGAAGATTGCATTCACATAGTCCATCGTGTATGGACGCTGCGGATGGCGCGCGATTTGCGCGACCTGCCAAGGGGTCAGCTTTGCGTAGATGTCCTTGGTCAGTTGCTGGCTCTTCTTGGTCAGGCGGTCGATCTCCTCTGAGATATCGACGGCCGAATCATCCTGGACGAATCGTAGTTCTTCGATTTTGCCATCAAGTTCGGCAATCGGTTGCTCAAAATTGAGGAAAGTCGTTTTGGTCATTGTACCTCCGAGTTTATTCTCAGCTGCGGCTCAGTTGCGATCTTGTGACGCGCACAAAAAGGCCTCGCACAGCGATTAGAGTGCTTATTCTACAGCAACCGGGTCCAGGCTACGCCATAAGTACCACGTCGCCACCGTTCTCCACGGCTCCCAGTTGGCCGACACCTCGCGCGCGTCGCTGCGCGAGACCGGTTCGCCTGAGAAATAATTTTGGCTGATGCCCTGGATCAGACCGGGGTCGTCCAGCGGCAACACGTTGGGGCGCAACAGATTAAATATCAAAAACATCTCGGCTGTCCAGCGGCCGATGCCGCGTATCTGCACCAGTTCGGCGATGACGGCCTCGTCGTCCATCTGGCCCCATTGGGCGCTGTGGACGCGCTTGTTCTTGAAGTGGTCCGCCAGGTCGAGGATGTACTCGGTCTTGCGCTTGGACAGGCCGCAGGCCGACAACTGCTCGGCGCCGGCCTTGATCACCTGCGCGGGCGTGCATTTGGGACAGGCCAGCAACAGCTTGTGCCAGGCGGCGTCGGCCACCTTGGGCGTGACCTGCTGGCCGACGATGGAGCGCGCCAAGGTGGTGAACGGGTCGTCATGGCCGACCAGGTGCAGGTCGCCGAACTGCGGGATCAGCCTTTTCATGATGCGGTCACGCTTCATGAGCTCGATCTTGGCTTCTTCCCAGTACGATGGAACGGCCGATAGCGGGCCGGCTGCGCCCTCGTTATCCTTGGCGGTGACCATTATGCGCGGCGCCAGTTGGTGGTGCCGTCAGGCTTGTCTTCGAGGATGATGCCGGCGGCCAGCAGATCGGCGCGGATCTTGTCCGATTCGGCGAAGTCGCGGGCCTTTTTCGCTTCGGCGCGCCGGGCGATCGCGGCCGCGATGGCGGCGTCGCCGGAGACGTCGGCGTCGCCGACGGCGGCCTGGCGGAATTGCTGCGCGCTGCGGCCGAGCAGGCCGATGACGTCGGCCAGGCCCTTGAGCTGGCGCGCCACGGCCGGCGATTTCGATTTGTTCAGCTCGGTCGCCAGGTCGAACAGCACCGCCAGCGCCACCGGCGTGTTGAAGTCGTCGTCCATGGCCTCGGCGAAGCGCGCGGCGTGCGGCTCTTGCCAGTCCAGATCGGCGCCGTCGCCGTCCACGCCGTCGAGCGCGGTGTACAGGCGCGTCAAGGCGACGCGGGCGTCGTCCAGATGCGCGTCCGAGTAATTGAGCGGACTGCGGTAGTGGGCGCGCAGGATGAAGAAGCGGATCACCTCGGCGTCGTATTTTTTCAGCACGTCGCGGATCGTGAAGAAATTGCCCAGCGATTTGGACATCTTCTCGTTATCGACGCGCACGAAGCCGTTGTGCACCCAGTAGTTGACCATGGCGTGGCCGAACGCGCCCTCGGACTGGGCGATCTCGTTCTCGTGGTGCGGGAACTGCAAATCGGCGCCGCCGCCGTGGATGTCGAACTGTTCGCCCAGCAGCGCCGAGCACATCGCGGAGCACTCGATGTGCCAGCCCGGACGGCCCTTGCCCCACTTGGAATCCCACTTGACCTCGTCCGGCTCGGACTCCTTGGACGCCTTCCACAGCACGAAGTCCAGCGGATCGCGCTTGCCGGTGTTGACGTCGACGCGCTCGCCGGCGCGCTGGTCGTCGAGCGACTTGCCGGACAGCTTGCCGTAGTTGGGAAAGTTGCGCACCGCGTAGTTGACGTCGCCGTCGGTGCCCTGGTACGCCAGGTCCTTGCTTTCGAGCGTCTCGATCAGCGCCAGCATCTGCGGCACGTACTCGGTCGCGCGCGGCACCAGGGTCGGCGGCAGGATGCCCAGCGCGCCGGTGTCCTCGTCCATGTAACGGGTGAAACGGCCGGTCAGCTGCGAGATCGTCTCGCCGTTTTCCACCGCCCGCTTGATGATCTTGTCGTCGATGTCGGTGATGTTGCGGGCGTACGTGACCGCGTAACCGGAGGCCATCAGCCAACGGTACATGACGTCGAACGCCATCATCATGCGCGCGTGGCCGATGTGGCAGTAATCATAGATGGTCATGCCGCAAACATACATGCGGACCTTGCCGGCTTCCATGGGAACGAACGTCTGCTTGTCACGCGCCAGCGTGTTGTAAATCTTTAAATTACTCATCGGACTCTTGGGTATTCTTTTTTAGAAGCGCGTGGCGGCCCCGGGCAATACGAGAACCTGGCGCGGCACCGGAAGGGCGCACCGTGTATTTCATCGCTTGCCGTGGAGACCGCCAGACCCTCGGTATAGTTATTTCAATCCACCTTCCAAGAGGTAGAATGGAACGTATTGATTAGTATAGCATTGATAAAAACAGCATTGGCCCGATATAACTGAGGATTTTGGCTGCTCAGGCCGAACACCACTGACAATAATCTCCATGGGGAAGCAAGAATGTACAAAACGCAGACATCACTATTCGGCAAACTGATGACCATGTTCGCCGGTGTCGCGCTGTCGGGCGCGGCGCTGGCGGCCGCGCCCGCCGCGCCGGCGGCCAGCGCCACGCCGCAGGTCGAGATCAAGACCACCATGGGCGATATCGTGGTCGAGCTCGATCGCGAAAAAGCGCCGAAGTCGGTCGAAAACTTTCTCGCCTACGTCAAATCCGGCTTCTACAAAGGCACCATTTTCCACCGCGTGATCGACGGCTTCATGATCCAGGGCGGCGGCTACGACGAAAAGCTGAACCAGAAAAAGGTCAACAAACCGGTGCCGATCGAATCGCAGAACGGCCTGAGCAACGTTACCTACTCGCTGGCGATGGCGCGTACCGGTGATCCGAACTCGGCCACCTCGCAGTTCTTCATCAACGTCGCCGACAACGAGGCGCTCAACTATCCGGGCCGCGACGGCTTCGGCTACACCGTGTTCGGCAAGGTGGTCAAGGGCCAGGAAGTGGTCGACAAGATCAAGGGCGTGTTGGTCGACGACAAGGGCATCTTCCAGAACATCCCCGTGATTCCGATCGTCATCAAGTCCGCGACGATTTTGAAGACCCCGATCGAGCCAAAACTGTAAAATAGCGGCCTGCGGCATAAAACCATCTTATTCACCACACAGGATAACAACATGACCAACGTAATCATCACCACCAACATGGGCAAAATGACCGTCGAACTGAACGACGAAAAAGCGCCGAAGTCGGTGGAAAACTTCCTGGCCTACATGAACGCCGGCCACTACAACAACACCATCTTCCACCGCGTGATCGACGGCTTCATGATCCAGGGCGGCGGTTTCGAGCCGGGCATGAAGCAAAAGCCGGCCGACACCACCGTGGAAAACGAAGGCAAGAACGGCCTGAAAAACGAGCCGTACACGCTGGCCATGGCCCGCACGTCGGCGCCGCACTCGGCCTCGGCCCAGTTCTTCATCAACGTCAAGGGCAACTCCTTCCTCGACTATCCCGGCCAGGACGGCTGGGGCTACGCCGTGTTCGGTAAAGTCATCGAAGGCACCGAAGTGGTCGACGCCATCAAGAAAGTCAAAACCACCCGCAGCGGCATGTTCGCCGACGTGCCGGCGGAAGACGTGATCATCGAGAGCATCGCGCTGGCCGCGTAATTCAGCGAAAAAATAAGCGAAATTCAATGAACCAACCCCAGACCGGCGAGCGCGTGAACGACGTTCTCGCGCTGTTTATCTCCGATCTGCATTTGCAGCCCGCGCATCCCGCCACCAGCGAAGCGTTTTTCGACTTCCTGGAACGGCATGCGCGGCGCGCGCAACAGTTGTACCTGCTGGGCGACCTGTTCGAATTCTGGGCCGGCGACGACGACATCGGCGACGCCTTCAACCAGCAAATCGTCGCGGCGCTGCGTAGCGTGAGCGACGCGGGCACGCGCGTCTACTGGTCGGGCGGCAACCGCGACTTCCTGGTCGGCGCCGGTTTCGCCGAGGCGGCCGGTCTGACCTTGCTGCCGGAAACCTACGTGACCGAGATCGGCGGCCAGCGCCTGGTGCTGCTGCACGGCGACGCCCAATGCACCGAGGATGTGAAGTACATGGAATTCCGGGCGATGGTGCGGCAGCCCGCGTACCAGCAGCAATTCCTGGCGATGCCGCTGGCGCAGCGCAAGGCCATCATCGC
>JBDSKP010000729.1:0-6228 GCA_039916925.1 Duganella sp. | reverse complement strand
GTTCGGCCAACTGCCTGAAAGCGGAAAACATCTACTACATCGGCGACCTGATCCAGCGTTCGGAAAACGAACTGCTCAAGACGCCGAACCTGGGCCGCAAGTCCCTGAACGAAATCAAGGAAGTGCTGGCTTCCCGCGGCCTGACCCTGGGCATGAAGCTGGAAAATTGGCCGCCTGCCGGCCTGGAGAAGTAATTCGTTTTTGCACCACCCGCCCGCTACATGTTGTAGCGGGCGTATATCCTAGAACCGGTCCGCGCCCACCGTCACACGTGAGCGATCGAAGAACTCGGATTTAAACACTTGAAAGGAAGTACCATGCGTCACCGTCACGGCCTCCGTAAACTGAATCGTACCTCGTCCCACCGTCTGGCAATGCTGCGCAACATGACCGTTTCCCTGCTGCGTCATGAAGCCATCAAAACCACGCTGCCAAAAGCGAAAGAACTGCGTCGCGTGATCGAGCCGATCCTGACCCTGGGCAAGACCGACACCCTGGCAAACAAGCGTCTGGCGTTCTCCCGTCTGCGCGATCGTGAAATGGTTCTGAAGCTGTTCGCGGAACTGGGCCCACGCTACGCAAACCGCAACGGCGGCTACCTGCGCATCCTGAAAATGGGTTTCCGTGTTGGCGACAACGCTCCAATGGCTTACGTTGAGCTGATGGACCGTCCAGAAGTCACCGACATCGACGCCGCTCCAACCGCTGAAGAGTAATCTTCGCTGTTGTTGTAGTTGTCTAGAAGAAGCCAGGCTCAGCCTGGCTTTTTTTATGGCGCGGAGAAAACCCGCACGGCCAACCGGGGTCGTACCCAACCGGGTACGACCCCTAAGCGGTGACGCATGCGTATCGCGAAACGCTTGCCGGGTTGGCCGCCCGCGTTACCTGAGGCGCTGGTCACCGGCCGCCTTGAACTCCGACCCCGCGTTCCACGTCGGCGTCACGCCCTGCGCGATGTCGAGCCCCACCTGGAACAGCAGCTGGATGTCCTGCACGCCGCCGCTGAAATCCCAATCGGTGCGCACGTCGTCGGTCACCTGGTGATAATCCCTGGAGAAGTAATAATCCACCTTCTCCCGCGCGTAGTTGTCCGGCTTGTTCAGATAGCGGCTGCGCGCCTTGGTGTACAGCACCGGCACCCCGGCCCGCGCGAACTCGAGCTGGTCGGCGCGGTAGAAGCTGCCCAGCTCCGAGCGCGAGTCGCCGTCCATCAACCGTCCTTGCGCCTTGGCGTACCTGGCCAGCAGCGCGTCGATGCTCGAATGCCCGGACGTCACGTTCTCGATCTGCGCCGTCTTGCCCCAGGCGTTGATGCCGTCGATATTGATATTGGCGACCGTCTTCTTCAGCGGATACAGCGGATGGCTGGCGTAGTATTTCGCGCCCAGCAAGCCGCGTTCCTCGGCGGTGGTGGCCAGGAACAGGATCGAGCGCTTCGGCGCCTTGGGCAACGCCTGGTACGCCTTGGCGATCTCGATCAGCGCCGCCACGCCGGAGGCGTTGTCGAGCGCGCCGTGATAGATCTGTTTGGCGCGTCCGCCCGGCAGCCGCTCGTCGACGCCCAGATGGTCCCAGTGCGCGCTGTAGATGACGAATTCATCCTTCAGCTTCGGATCGCTGCCCGGGATCATCGCCACCACGTTGTTCGAGTTGACGGTGCGCGCCGTGTTGTCGATCTTGAAGCTGGCCGTGCCTTTCAGGCTGACCGGCCGGAAGTCCCTGGTCAGCGCCCGCTTCTTGAGGGTGTCGAAATCGTAGCCCGCAGCCGCCATCATCGCCTTGGCCTTATCCAGCTGTATCCAGCCCGGCACGGCCGGCGCGTCCGGATCGGGGCCGTCGCGCAGCAGGCTGAAATTCTCGCCGTTGCCGCCGCTGCGCACCACGTCCCACGGATAGGCGGCCGGCTTGGTCTCGTGGATGATGATGGCCGCCGCCGCGCCCAGCTTGGCGGCGATCTCGTATTTGTAGGTCCAGCGGCCGTAATAGGTCATCGCCTTGCCCTTGAACATGGCCGGGTCCAGCTCGGCGGGATTCTTCGGGTCGGGAATGGCCGGATCGTTGATCAACATCAAGAGGGTCTTGCCGCGCACGTCGACGCCCTTGTAATCGTCCCAACCGTATTCCGGCGCCTGCACGCCGTAGCCGACGAACACCAGTTCGGATTTGTCGACGTTGACGCTGGTCGGCTCGCTGGTCGAGTGGGCCACATAATCGTCCGGGAAGTTCAGCGCCACCGTCTTGCCGCCGATGTCGTAGCTGAAGGAGGGCGACGGCGTCATGCCGCGCATCGGCACCGGCTGCACCCAGCCGCCGTTCGGATTGCCCGGTTTCAGGCCCAGCTTTTTGAATTCCCGCTGCAGATACGCCACCGTTTTGGCCTCGCCGGCCGAGCCCGGGGCGCGGCCCTCGAAGTCGTCGGATGCCAGGACTTTGATATGTTCGAACAAGTCGTCGGCCGACACGGCCGCCAGCGCCCTGGCCGGCGCCTGCGCCAGCGTCGGAACGGCGGCCAGCGCCAGGGCGGAAAACAGCAGGGGACGTAGGGTGGGCATCGGCGCGGACTCCAGATCGGTAAAAGTCGAGTTTCGCATAAATCGCGGAGGCCGGTATCCCGGCGGGGCCGAAGCGCAGGGGGCCCGGGCCGGGCGCGGGCGTGAAACCACGGCTCGGTGTACTATCCCATCTGCTTCAACACCCCCTCCGCCGATAGAAGGTTTTCATGTTCCGTTTCGCCCGTCTTTTTGCCACGCTGTTGTCCCTGATCGCCGTGCTGTTGAGCGCGCAAGTCCGCGCCCAGGACTTCCTCGAGCCGGCGCAGGCGTTCAAGTTTTCCGCGCGCATGGTCGACGGCCACACCGTCGCCGTCAACTTCCAGATCGCCGACGGCTACTATATGTATCGCGAGCAGTTCAAGTTCAGCGCGGTCGGCGCCAAGCTCGGTACGCCGGCCATCCCGGCGGGCAAGGTCCATTACGACGCCACCTTCGAGAAAGACGTCGAAACCTACCGCCAGAGCGTCGCCATCACCATCCCGGTCGACGTCGACGGCCCGTTCACCTTGCTGGTCAGCGGCCAGGGCTGCTCGGAAAAAGGCTTGTGCTATTCGCCGCAGGACTACAAGGTCCAACTGGTCGGCAGCGGCTCGGTGCCGTTGCCGGCGTCGCCCGCCGCCGCCAAAGCCGCCGCCGCGCCCGCCATCGCCACGCCGGCCGCCGCCACGCCCGCCGCCAGCCCGGCCCCGGTCGTCGGCGAAGGCAAGCCGGCCGCCGTCAGCCCAGGCGTCAGCGTCTACACCATCCCCAAGCCGACCGCCGAGGACATCGTGCCGCCGCCGGCGCCGGCCGCCACCGTCGTGGCCGCGTCGGTCGGCGAGTCGGGCCGCCTGGAAGCCGCGCTCAAGACCGGCAGCCTGCTTGTCATCCTGCCGCTGTTCGCGCTGCTCGGACTGGGC
The DNA here is from genome assembly GCA_039916925.1 of Duganella sp. Taxonomy (GTDB): domain Bacteria; phylum Pseudomonadota; class Gammaproteobacteria; order Burkholderiales; family Burkholderiaceae_D; genus Rugamonas. The sequence goes on along the minus strand of JBDSKP010000729.1, from coordinate 2,777 downwards.
CTGTCGTTCACGCCGTGCGTGCTGCCGATGGTGCCTATCCTGTCGTCGATCATCGTCGGCGAGGGCGACCGCGGCAACCGCGGCCGCGGCCTGCTGCTGTCCGTCACCTACGCGCTGGGCATGGCCATCGTCTACACCGCGCTCGGCCTCGCCGCCGGCCTGGCGGGCGAGGGCTTGTCCGCCGCGCTGCAAAACCCGTGGGTGCTGGGCACGTTCGCCGTGCTGATGGCGATCCTGTCGCTGTCGATGTTCGGCTACTACGACCTGCAGGTGCCGGCCGCGCTGCAGTCCAAACTGAGCGGCGTCTCCAACCGCCAATCGTCGGGCAAGCTGGCCGGCGTGTTCATCATGGGCGCGATCTCGGCGCTGATCGTGGGCCCGTGCGTGGCCGCGCCGCTGGCCGCCGCGCTGGTCTACATCAGCCAGACGCGCGATGTCGTCATCGGCGGCGCCGCGCTGTTCGCGATGGCGGTCGGCATGAGCGTGCCGCTGATTTTGGTGGGCGTCTCGGCCGGCGCCTTGCTGCCGAAGGCGGGCAAGTGGATGGATGCGGTCAAGCGCTTCTTCGGCGTGCTGATGCTGGCGATGGCGTGGTGGCTGGTGTCGCCGGTGCTGCCGGCGGCCGTGCAGATGATGGGTTGGGCCGCGCTGCTGGTCGGCTACGGCATGTATTTGCTGCTCAACCCGGGCCGCTGGGGCGGCAAGACGGTGGGTGTGGTGGTCGCCGTGCTGGGGCTGACGCAGCTGGTCGGCGTGGTCAGCGGCGGCCGCGATCCGCTGGCGCCGCTGGCGCACTTGACCGGCAAGCAGCATGCGCCGCTGGCGTTCCAGCGCATCAAGACCGTGGCGCAGCTGGACGCGGTGCTGGCGCAAACGGGCGGCAAGACCGCCATGCTGGATTTTTACGCGGATTGGTGTGTGTCGTGCAAGGAGATGGAGAAGCTGACCTTCATCGATGCCAAGGTGCGCGACAAGCTGGCCAACACCGTGCTGCTGCAGGTGGACGTGACGGCCAACGACGCCGACGACAAGGCGATGCTGAAGCGGTTTGGCCTGTTCGGGCCGCCGGGGATCATCCTGTTCGACGGCACGGGGCGCGAGGTGCCGGGTTCGCGGGTGATCGGGTATCAGAACGCCGACCGGTTCCTCGATTCGCTGTCGCGCTTGAAGTAGCATTCAAACCCGTATGCGTTTGCCGATACGCATGCGGTACCGCTTAGGGGTCGTACCCCATGGGTACGACCCCGGGTGGCCGTGCGGGTTTGACGTGGCCGTGCGGATCAACCGTGATGACGCCAGCCGCCGCGCTGGCCGTGGCCGCCGTGCTTGCCGCCCATCGCGTGGTCGTCGAACACCGCCTTCTGCTCCGGCGTCAGCTGCCCGTAGAACGCCGTCAGCGCGGTCAGATGGGTTTCCATTTTCGCTTCGCGCTGCTTGGTCATTTCGATCATCTTGCTCAAACGTTCAGGCGACGTCAGCTTGGCGAACGCGCCGCGCTCCGGACGCGGCCCGGATGGCGCCGCCGGCTTGATCGCCGCCTGGTAACTGGCCCAGGCCGATTCCTGCTGCGCCGTCAGCTTCAGCAGGTCGTGCAGCTTGGCCTGGCGCTTGGCGTACATCTCCGACATCCTGGCGCGGCGCTGCTCCATGTTGGCGGCCTTGTCGTGACCGCCGGCCGGCGCCGTGTCCTGCGCGTGCGCGGCGGCCATGCCCAGCACCGTGAAGCCGACCAGTATGCTTTTGCGGAAGAGGTTCATGATCATTTCCTTTATCGATGAGTAGTTCAGTGATTCATTCAATATCGCGGCGTTTTGTTTCCGCGCTTGAATCCATCTTCGCAGCCGAAGATTGCCATGACGTTTCCCGAATCACAGTGTTTGTATCCAGATGTTTCGCGATCGGAAAGCATAGTCGGTCATATACAAGACGATACAATTGGTGATTGGTCAGGCGCCTCCGAACTAAGGATAATTAAGGCATGGAACCCACATCTACTATTCTGATCGTCGACGACGACCGCGACATCCGTACCCTGCTGGCCGACTACCTGGAATCGAACGGTTACCGGGCGCTGTCGGAGGGCGCGTTGGATGGCATCGCATGGCTGCGCCGCAGCACGCTGCGAATGCGCGCGAGCAGCTCGCGCGGCTCGAACGGCTTGGGCAGGTAGTCGTCGGCGCCCATTTCGAGCCCGAGAATACGGTCGAGCGGTTCATTGCGCGCCGTGAGCATAATGACCGGCAAGGTCGAACTGGCGCGCAGCTTGCGGCACAGGGTCAGGCCATCGTCGCCGGGCAGGTTCAGGTCGAGCACGAGCAGGTCGGGACGCGCTTCGTCGAGCGCCTTCCACATGGCGCTGCCATCGGCCGCGCACAGGGTGCGGTAGCCGTTCGTTTCAAGGTAGTCGGCCAGCAGCGAGCGGATGTCGCGGTCGTCGTCGACGATCAGAATTGTAGAGGGATTGTCCATGCTGCCAATTATCGCCACTCTGGGCGCGCCTGAACAGGCCATTTGTATCGACATGTATATAGGTCTGCGGTCGAAACAACTTGATACAAAGTGGGGCGTTGCAGACATGCGCCCCGGCGCCGGGCCCACCATCATGGCCTGCATGTGCGGCGCGTCGTGTGCGGCACACCACACCACCGAGGAAAACGCATGAACACCTTACGCAAAAAACTGGCCACCGCGATGGCCGCATTGTTGATGGCCGGTTCAACACTGGCCGTGCAGGCGCACGAGGGCAGCGCCGACGGCGCCGGGCAGCGCACCGAGCG
>JBDSKP010000728.1:0-9976 GCA_039916925.1 Duganella sp. | reverse complement strand
AGTCGGTGCGCCGTTCCGGCCTGACCCATGCCCAGTTCGACATCATCGCCACGCTGGGCAACACGCCCGGCATGTCGTACAAGGAACTGGGCGAGAAGACGCTCATCACCAAGGGCACGCTGACCGGCGTGATCGAACGGTTGGAACAGAAAGGGCTGGTCGAACGTCAGCGCAACGACTGCGACAAGCGTTCTTTCTTCGTCCGCCTGACGGCCGACGGCGAGGCGACCTTCCACGCCGCCTTCCCCAAGGTGATGGAGATGGGCAGGAAACTGTTTGCGGACTACCGTGAGGAAGATCTCGCGGCCCTTGAAAAAAACCTGTCCAAGCTCAAAACTGTGATCATGGCCGGCGGCGCCGGATGCCCGTCCACCCCCGACCCAACCAAGGAAAACATTTGAAAACGACTCTGCTCGAAGGCAAAAAGCCAGCCAAATTCGACAAACACATTATCGGCAACCTGCTGCTCAACGTCGCCACGCCGGACGAGGTGCGCCAGGAAAAGCTGCTGATCGGCGTGCGCAACGAGGACGGCGAGATCTATCGCCTGATCGGTGCCACCAAGCACAACAGCTTCATGAACGCGATCGAGGAATTGTTCGACCTCGGCCTGACCGACGAGCTGCAGGACAGCGACGAGATCCGCGAAGGCTGCGACGCCATCTTCAGCGAACAATAACCCGGCCCGCGCGGCGGCGGGTGTGGCTGCGCCGAGAACTATTTTCCTGAAAAGTGCTCCACGGAAATATTCAGGGGTATAATTTTGGGGATGGACAGACTCGACGCCTTCAAAGCCGTTGCTGCTCAAGCGAGCTGTGGCGAGCTGACATTCCCGGCCAACGTCAACGCCTCGCTGCGGCTGCAGCAGGCGCTGAGCGATCCGGACTGCCATGTCGAGGCGGCCGCCAGGCTGATCCAGGCCGACCCGTTGCTGGCCGCGCGCAGCGTCGCCATCGCCAACTCGGTCGCCTACAACCGTTCCGGCACTGAAATCTCCAGCGTGCGCGCGGCCGTCCAGCGGCTCGGCGTGCGCACCCTGCAATCGCTGGTCGCGGCGCTGATCGTGCGCCAGATCGGCAGCCAGATCACCGAGCCGGGCCTCAAGGACAAAGTCAATCAATTGTGGGAACACACGGCGCACGTGGCCGCGCTGTCGCAGGTGATCGCGCGCCGCGTCACGCATGCCGATCCCGACACGGCGCTGTTCGCCGGCATCGTGCACGAGGTGGCGGGGTTTTACATGCTGTCGTGCGCGGCCGAATATCCGGACCTCATGAGCGGCGAGCCCGAGGATTGGGCCGAGCATGGCGAGGTCGAGATCGGCCGCGGCGTGCTGACCAAGCTGGGCGTGCCGGACGGCGTGTATAAATCGATCGAGGCGATGTGGGTGGGGCTGCGCGCGCTGCCGCCGGAAACCCTGGGCGACACGCTGCTGTTGGCCAATGATTTATCGCCGGTGCACTCGCCGCTGTGCCAGCGGCCGGGCGCTACCACCTTGCAAGGCGCGCGCACGATCGATTTCGTCGTCGGCGAAGGCACCTTGCACGCCATCATGACCGAATCGGCGCACGAGGTGCAATCGCTATACGCGGTGCTGATGCTATAGATCCGCCACGGAGACACGTAGCGCGGATTAGGCGGAACGCCGCAATCGGCCATCGCCGAGCCGCCACCAACGCCCCTTAAAGCCCAGCCCGTGTAGCAATGTTAGACTTGACCCCGAAGTTGGGGTCAAAAAAAAGCCCGCTTGGTAGCGGGCAAAGTCCAAAACTAGGGATCTCCTCCAGAGGAGACAGTGCAAGAATACCTGCCTGCCCCCGCCGGCTCTGTGCGCCATTTCACATAGCCGACACATTTGATGATCACCACACCGGTTCGGTGTTCTTCCAGACCTCGAGCTGGCGCACCCGCTCGTACCACGCCATGATGTGCTTGTACTGCGCGACCGGCAGCTTCGCTTGTTCCGTGTACATCAGCCCCGGCGCCACCGCGAAATCAGCCAGACTCAGCTTATCGCCGACCAGCCACCGCCGCTCCGCCAGATGCCCGTCCAGCACCTTGGCGAACTGCGCCAGCTGGGTCTCCGCCCTGGCGATCACATCCGCGTCCGGCCCGCCCTGGCCGATCAAACCCTTCCAGATATTTTCGAACGTGATGTAGCCGATCGCCGGCGACCAGTGCTGGCACGCCCACAGCATCCAGCGGTTGATGTCGGCCCGCACCAGGATATTGTCGGGATACAGCGTCTGCCCGAGCGTGCGGTCCGCCAGGTACTGCATGATGGCGCACGATTCCCACAGCGTGAAGTCGCCGTCCTGCAGCACCGGCAGCTTGCAGTTTGGATTGAGCTCGGTCAGCCGGCGCCGGTCATCCGGATTCATCAGATTGACCTCCGTCAGATCCAGCGGCGTGCCCATGTATTCGGCGGCCATCATCACGCGGCGCGAGTTGGAGGAAATAGAGTGGTGGTAGAGTCGCATGTCGTGCTCCGATGAGTGGGTGAGGACTTCATCGTACGACCACCCCGCGACAGTTTTTGTCAGGAGTCTTCGGGGATCGAATGTTCCTGGCGCCACGTCCGCAGCAGGTCGTGGCGGCGCGCGGGATAGCGCTGACCCGTGGTCTCCACCTCGGCGATGCGGTCGATGCGGAAGTGGCGGAACGCCATGCGCAATTCGCACCACGCCGCCAGCATGCGCCGGCCTTCGAAGAACGCCAGCGCGAACGGCCACACCATGCGGTCCGACGCCGCGCCCTTTTCGTCGCGGTAGCCCAGACGCAGCCGGTGCTGGTAGCGGATCGCCTCGCGCACCGGCCGCACGTGGACATCGCTCGCCTCGGGGATTATGCCCATCGGCACCCACAGGCTGGTTTCGGCCATGTCGTCGCGCAGATCCTTGGGCGTGGCCGTGGCGATCTTGGCCAGCGCGCTGGTGGCCGCCGCGGCCAGTCCTTCATCGCCCTGCCGGCGCACCCAGCGCGCGCCCAGCACCAGCGCCTCCAGTTCGTCGGGGTCGAACATCAGCGGCGGCAGGAAGCTGCCGGCTTTCAGCATGTAACCGACGCCGGCCTCGCCCTGGAGCGGCGCCCCGAGGCTCGACAGGGTCTGGATGTCGCGGTAGATCGTGCGTTCGGAGACGCCGAGCTGTTCGGCGAGGCGGGCGGCGGTGACGGGACGGCGGTAACCGCGCATCGCGTCCATCAGCAGGAATAGTCGGCCGGAGCGGCTCATGGTTTTAGTCGTGGTCGAGCAGGAAGTTGCGCCGGGGCGCGTCCAATGCGTGGTTGTCGGTGGCCGTTTCATCCTTGAGCGCGACGCCGGACAATTGCCGTTTGCGCGCTTCGGACAATAAATAGTGAAGCTTGAACGCTGCGTCGTCGTAGGTCAAGCCCGCCGGACGCACATTCGAGATGCAATTGCGGCTGGCGTCGGTCAAACCGGTCTTCGGCGCCCACGTCAGGTACAGGCCCATGCTGTCCGGCGAGCTCAGGCCGGGGCGCTCGCCGATCAGCACCACGACGGCGCGCGCGCCCAGCAACTCGCCGACCTCGTCGCCGACCGCCACCCTGCCCTGGGCGACGATGACCGGCGGCGCCAGCGTCCACGCATCGGCGGCCAGGCGCGCCATCAGGATTTTGAGGAAGGGCACGGCGTTTTGCTCGATGGCCAACGCCGACAGGCCGTCGGCGATGACGATCGCCAGATCGTGACCGCCCGGTTCGGCCGCGCGCCGCGCCTGCAGCGTCTGGCGCGAGGCGTCGTCGAGCCGCCGGCCCAGGTCGGGCCGCTGCAGATAGATGTCGCGGCCGGCCGCCGCGCTGTGCAGCGGCACGCCGCGCAGGCCGCACGCCGCCAGCAGCGCCTCGCCCAGCGCGGCCTGGTCCAGCGCCAGGTGCACGGCGTCGCGGGCGCGCGCGTGCGCCAGCTGGAACGCCAGCTGCGGCGCCGTCGGCTGACTGACGCCGCTACGGCCCAGCGCGATCCGCGCGGCCGTGAAGCGCCGCAGCGACTGCCAGGGGTTGGCGGTCACCACGCCGTCGGTCTCCTCTGCCGGCGGCTGCGCCGGCTGGCCGACAATGATGTTGCTCTCGGCATTGTCCATAAATATCCTGTGCTTTACGTCAAACCGGCCAACGCGCGCTGGAACGCCACCGGCATCGCGTCGCCCAAGGTGGCGTGTTCGTCGGCGGTGAAAATTTGCATCGCCTTGAGCCACGCTTCGAATTCGGGCGCGGTCTTCAGCCCCAGCACCCGGCGCGCGTACAGCGCGTCGTGGAACGACGTGGTTTGATAGTTGAGCATGATGTCGTCCGAGCCCGGGATGCCCATGACGAAGGTGCAGCCGGCCGCGCCCAGCAAGGTCAACAGCATGTCCATGTCGTCCTGGTCGGCCTCGGCGTGGTTGGTGTAGCAGACGTCGCAGCCCATCGGCAAGCCCAGCAGCTTGGCGCAGAAGTGGTCCTCCAGCCCGGCGCGGATGATCTGCTTGCCGTCGTACAGATACTCGGGGCCGATGAAGCCGACCACCGAGTTCACCAGCAGCGGCTGGAACTTGCGCGCCACCGCGTAGGCGCGCGTTTCGCAGGTTTGCTGGTCGACGCCGTGGTGGGCATTGGCCGACAGCGCGCTGCCCTGTACCGTCTCGAAATACATGACGTTGTCGCCGACGGTGCCGCGCCGCAGCGACAGCGCCGCCTGGCGCGCCTCGTCCAGCAGCGCGAGGTGGATGCCGAAGCTGGCGTTGGCCGCCTCGGTGCCGGCGATCGACTGGAACACCAGGTCGACCGGCGCGCCACGCTCGATGGCGGCGATGGTGTTGGTGACGTGGGTCAGCACGCACGATTGCGTCGGGATGGCGTAGCGCGCGATGATCTCGTCGAGCATGGTGACGATCTTGATCACCTGCGGCACGTTGTCGGTGGCAGGGTTGATGCCGATGACGGCGTCGCCGCTGCCGTACAGCAGGCCGTCGAGCATGCTGGCAGCGATGCCGGTGGCGTCGTCGGTCGGGTGGTTCGGTTGCAACCGGGTCGCCATGCGGCCGGCCAGGCCGATGGTGTTGCGGAAGCGCGTGACGACGCGGCATTTCTTCGCCACCAGGATCAGGTCCTGGATGCGCATGATCTTGGACACGGCCGCCGCCATCTCCGGCGTGATCCCCGGCGCGACGGCGGCCAGCGCCGCCTCGTCGGCGGCGTCGCCCAGCAGCCAGTTGCGGAAGTCGCCCACGGTCAGGTGGGCGACGCGGGCGAACGCGGCCTTGTCGTGGTCGTCGATGATCAGGCGGCTCACCTCGTCGTGCTCGTAGGGGATGACCAGCTCGTTCAGGAACAGCGTCAGCGGCAGGTCGGCCAAGGCCATTTGGGCCGCCACGCGCTCCTCGGCGCTGGCGGCGGCCAGGCCGGCCAGGTGGTCGCCGGAACGCGACGGCGTGGCCTTCGCCATCAGGTCCTTGAGGTCGCGGAACTGGTAGGTCTTGCTGCCCACCGTGTGCGAAAAGCTGCTCATTGCTGTCTCCGATGCCAATTCTGGTTCCACGTAGGGCGGATTAGGCGGAACGCCGTAATCCGCCAATGCATGCGCCGTCGAAACGCACGCACGGCGGATTACGCTGCGCTAATCCGCCCTACTAAAATGTGCGCGTGGCCGTTACCAACAACCGCTTCTGCACCACGTTCTTGCCGCTGCCGTCGGCGTTGAAGAAGGTCCACAACGGCGTGCCGTTCTTGCTGGCGTCGCCGCTGTTGTAGACCGCCGCCGCCGCGAACGCCCATTTGTCCACCGTCTTGGTCACGCCCGCCTTGACGTCGTAAAAATTGAACGCGCTCATATGACGCACGTTCTGCTTGCCGGCGTGCAGGTTCAACGTCAGGCCCGGCGCCAGTTCCGGATTCCAGTTGACCTCGCCGTACAAGGTGCCCCGCGTGTCGACCACCTCGCCCGTGTACGGCTGCACCGCGAAGCCGAACCAGTACCGGCTCAGCGACACCCAGCCGTAGGCGTTGAAGCTGCCGATGTTGACGCCCAGCTTGGCCTCCTGCGTATGGTACTTGATGTCCTTGCCGCCGGTCGCGTAATGCGCGCCCGGGAACCAGTAGGTGACCAGGCCGGCGTCGATGATGGTGTCGGCGTTCAGGTTGTAGCGGTAGCCGCCATAGACGTCGATCTCCGAGCCGGCGCCGTTGTTGTAGGCCGCGTGCGAGACGCCCGAGCCGAACAGGCCGACATAGAAGCCGCTGGCGTGCGTGAAGTCGAGGTTGCCCTGGGCCGTGGGCTTGGCCTGCGTCTGCGATATGCCGCGGAACAGGTAGTCGGAGACGGCGGTGACGTTGCCGCTCTCGGTCCAGTCGGGCGCGGGTGCGGCCGGCGCCGGGTCGGCCGCCAGCGCGGCGCCGGAGAACACGGCGAAACAGGCCAGCGTGATGATCGTTTTGGTCATGGATGATGCTCCGGTGATGGGTGGAGGGAAAATCAAACGGCGTCCAGCGCGGCGTGCTGGCGCCGGCTGTCCTTGGTGAGCAGGAAGAACACGTAACCGGCGGCCAGGAAGGCGACGAACAGGCCGAAGATCAGTGGGTTGTAATAGATCATCGTCGCCATGCAGACCACGGCGCCGGCCAGCGCGATCGCCGGGAACAGCGGGTAGAACGGCGCCCGGAACGGCCGCGCCATGTGCGGCTCGGCGCGGCGCAGCTTGAACAGGCTCAGCATGCTGATGATGTACATCGTAATCGCGCCGAACACCGACATCGTGACGATGTTGGCGGTCAGGGTCAGGCCGCCGATCTTGATCAGCTCGTCGCTGTAGATGGCGGCGATGCCGACCACGCCGCCGGCGAGGATGGCGCGGTGCGGCGTCTTGAAGCGCGGATGGATCTTGGCGAAGTAATGCGGCAGGTAGGCCTCGCGCGCCAGCGCGTAGATCTGGCGCGAGTAGCCGAGGATGATGCCGTGGAACGAGGCGATCAGGCCGAACAGCCCGAGCCACACCAGCATGTGCAGCCAGCCGCTGTTTTCGCCGACGATCAGTTTCATCGCCTGCGGCAGCGGGTCGTTGATGTTGGCCAGCTTGGTCCAGTCGCCGGCGCCGCCGGCGAACACCATCACGCCGATGGCCAGCAGCACCAGGGTGATGATGCCGGTGATGTAGGCGATCGGGATCGAGCGCTTCGGGTCCTTGGCTTCCTCGGCCGCCATCGCCACGCCCTCGATCGCCAGGAAGAACCAGATGGCGAACGGGATCGCGGCGAACATGCCGGGAATGGCGGCGAGGCTGAAGCCGTCCGCGCCCGACCAGCCGCCCTTGGTGAAGTGCGCCATCGAGAAGCCCGGCGCGACCACGCCCATGAACACCAGCAGCTCGAAGATCGCCAGCAGCGCCATCAAGAGCTCAAAGGTGGCGGCGACCTGCACGCCGACGATGTTGAGCGTCATGAACACCGCGTAGGCGCCCACCGCCGCCAGCTTGGGATCGACCTGCGGGAACTGCACGTTGAGGTAGGCGCCGATGGCCAGCGCGATGGCCGGCGGGGCGAACACGAACTCGATCAGGGTGGCCGCGCCAGCCAGGTAGCCGCCGGCGGGGCCGAACGCGCGCTTGCTGTAGGCGAAGGGTCCGCCGGCGTGCGGGATCGACGTGGTCAGCTCGGTGAAGCTGAAGATGAAGGTGGTGTACATGGCCGCGACGAACAGCGCGGTGATGGTGAAGCCCAGCGTGCCGGCCGAGGCCCAGCCATAGCTCCAGCCGAAGTACTCGCCGGAGATGACCAGCCCGACGGCGATTCCCCATAGCTGGAAGGTGCTCAGCGTCTGCTGCAGCGCGGGCTTGCCGGCTGCCTGTTTTGCGTTCATATTTTTCCCCTAATTTAGCCGCGTCTGAGGCCCGGAGGGACGCTTGGTCCGGGCAGGTATGGAAGTTGCTGCGAATTTCAGTATAGAAGCGGGTTCCAGGCCGGCGTTATCGAAAATCGGCAAAGTTGGGCCTGCCCCAAGGGCGACGTCGGGAAATACAACAACAGCGGCTACAGCGGGAGGAAACTTGATATGCACCAGAATGCAACACAGTTGTTGCACCCTGCGCGCGATGTGCGCACGGTGCTGGCGCACGACGCCGACCAGCTGGCCAGCGAGCTGACCAACTGGCAGCAGCGCTATGACCAGATCAGTTCCGGCCTGTTCCGCGGTGCCCTGACGGAACGTCAGTTACCCCAGCTACAAGTGTTCCGCGAGACGCTGAGCCAGTCGGTGCGACAGTCGTGCCGCGTGTGGCCGGACGCGCTCTGGTTCGGCCTGCCCGAGCACGCGGCGGCGACGCGCATCAACGGCCGCCAGACCGGGACCGATGCGATCATGGTGCAGCCAGGCAATGTCGAGTTCGAGCTGGTCACGCCGAGCGACTACCGCATCTACGGCGTCGTGGCCAGCCGCCAGCTGCTGGCCGAGACGGCGCTGGCGCACGGTTGCCAGATCGATTGGCGGCGCGTGCAGTCGGCGGACCTGCTGCGGGTCGACGCCACCGAGCGCGCGGCCTTCGTGCGCACCCTGGCGCGGCTGCTGCCGGAGGACGCGGCGGCCGGCCAGGGAGATGCCGGCCCGGAGTGGCGGCAAGCGGTGCTGCTGGCGCTGCTCGATATGCTGGATCATCGCTGCGTGGAACCGGAGCTGGCCGCCAGCCTGCAACGGCGCCGCCGCGTGGTGGCGCTGGCGCGCGAGTATATCCACGCGCACCGCAGCGAGGCGATCACGGTGCCGGAGCTGTGCGAGCGGGTGCACGTGAGCCGACGCACCTTGCAATACTGTTTCGAGGATGTGCTGGGCATGAGCCCGATGCTGTACCTGCGCATGATGCGCCTGAACGGCGTGCGCCGCCAGTTGAACGACCAGGCGCCCGGCCAGGTGGCGATCGGCGACGTCGCCGACGCCTGGGGACTGAGTAACTTCAGCCAGTTCTCCAGCGACTACCGCAAGCTGTTCGGGTTGTGCCCGTCGGCCACTCTCAAGGCCCGCGCGCAGTAGGTTTTTTTTCCGGGAACGCCACCGAACCCGCACGGCAACGCGGGGTCGTACCCCGTACGGGGTACGACCCCTAAGTGGCAACGCCAGCGTAGCGCGAAAAGCATGCGGGGTTTTCTCTTAGTTCAGATGATTTGCAGCGCGCCGGCGACCGCGCCAACGGCGATCAACACCACCGGATTGAGCTTGGTGCGCAGCAGTATCAGCGCCGACAACAAGGTCACCACATCGGCGCGCCAGTCGGTGTTGGATATGCGCGTGAACAGCCACGCGGTGGCCGCCATCAGGCCGATCGACATCGGGCCGAACGCCTCCCCCAGCGCGCGCGACAATCTGCTGCCGGCACGCCCCGCATGCAAGCGGATCGCGGTGAGCGTCAACAAGGTGGAAGGCACGATCACGGCGATGGTCGTCATGATGGCGCCGGACCAGCCGCCGATCAGCCATCCCACCAGTGAGATGAACAGCAGGTTCGGGCCGGGCGCCGCCTGGGCGATGGCGTAGGCGGCGGAGAACTGCTCGTTGCTCAGCCAGTGCCGGCCTTCGACCACGTACTGGCCGACCTGCGGCGCCAGCAGCACCACGCCGCCGCCGACCGCCATCAGCGACATCAGCGCGATATGCAGCGACAGCTCGGCGACGGGGGATTGCTCATTCATGTTTGTCTCCCAGCAGATAGGCGGCGGCCGTACCCAACGGCGCCAGCACGCAGAACACCAGCGCCAGCGGCCACTTCAACAGCCCGAGCGCGGTAAAGGCCAGCACCATCAGCAGCAGCTTTAGCTGGTCGTGTTTGCGGCGCCAGCCGGCCTTGGCGAACATCGCGATCGCCATCTTGGCCGCCGTCGCCAGGATCAGCCCCGCCGCGACGGCCGCCATGCCGCCGATCGCGCGCCGCATGATCTCCAGATCGCCGAACCGCTGATAGACCACGCCCAGCCCGATGACGACGAAGAAGGGGCC
>JBDSKP010000727.1:0-3114 GCA_039916925.1 Duganella sp. | reverse complement strand
GCGGCCAGACCAAGGACATGAAAGAGACCATGGGCTATGCGCTGGAGTCGCTGGTGCTGGCCATCGTCTTCATCTACCTGGTGCTGGCGTCGCAGTTCGGCAGCTTCCTGCAGCCGGTGGCGATCATGATGTCGTTGCCGCTGTCGCTGATCGGCGTGCTGGTGGCGCTGCTGGCGACCGGCAGCACGCTGAACATCTTCTCGGTGATCGGTTTCATCATGCTGATGGGACTGGTGACCAAGAACGCGATCCTGCTGGTGGACTTCACCAACCAGGCGCAGCGCGAGGGCGCGGGCCAGTTCGAGGCCATCATGAGCGCCGGCCAGGTACGGCTGCGGCCGATCCTGATGACGACGTTGGCGATGGTGTTCGGCATGTTGCCGATGGCGATAGGACTGGGCGACGGCGGCGAGACCCAGGCGCCGATGGGCCGCGCGGTGATCGGCGGCGTGATCACGTCGACGATCCTGACGTTGGTGGTGGTGCCGGTGGCCTATACGTACCTGGACAACCTGGGCAAGCGCTGCGTGCGGTATTTCAAGCGCCGGCAGCATGGGGAGGAACACGTGGAACACCTGCGCGAGGTCGACGCGGCCTGATCGATCGCGGCGGCGGCGGCGGAAACCGTTCAACCCGCGATGCGACGCACTGGGGTCGTACCCAACCGGGTACGACCCCGACCTTTTCGGGTTGCCGCGCGGCTCAATCGGCGGCCGCCGATTTCATTACTCTTTAGGCGTTTCGGCGGTATCGCCGCCCTCGTCGTCGTCCTCGACGACCTCGCCCTCCTGGGCCAGGCCCGGGTTGGCCTTCAGTTCAGCCTTGCGGCGGGCTTTTTCATCCGCTTTTTTCTTCTTTTCCAGCTCGCGCTGACGTTTTTCGTACTGGAAGTTTGTCTTCGCCATTTGCTACCTCTTCTCTATCCGGTTGATTACCTGGTCACATTATGACGCAGTTACGGCCGACGCAAGTTTTTCAGCCGCGGGGATGATGTTGCGCATGCAGGTGTTTCAAACGTTCCCTTGCGACATGGGTGTAGATTTGGGTGGTGGAAATGTCCGAATGGCCAAGCAATAACTGCACCACGCGCAGGTCGGCGCCGTGGTTGAGCAGGTGCGTGGCGAACGCGTGGCGCAGGGTGTGCGGCGACAGCGGCGCCGTGATGCCGGCCTTGAGCGCATGCTTCTTGATCACCACCCAGAACATCTGGCGCGTCATCGGCCCGCCGCGCGCGGTCACGAACAGCGCGTCGTCGACCTGACCGTTCAGGATCACGCCGCGCGCTTCCTTGACGTAGCGTTCGATCCACACCCGGGCCTGCTGGCCGAACGGCACCAGCCGCGTTTTGGCGCCCTTGCCGGTCACGCGCAGCACGCCGTCGTTCAGGCTCAGCTCCAGCATTTTGAGGTCCACCAGCTCCGACACGCGCAGGCCGCTGGCGTACATCAGCTCCAGCATGGTGCGCTCGCGCAGCCCCAGCGGCGTGTTGACGTCGGGCGCCGCCAGCAGGGCCTCAACTTGAATTTCGCTCAAGGTGTGGACGAAGCGGTGCGGCTGCCTGGCCGATACCAGTTTGAGGCTGGGATCGGCCGTGATGCGCCGCTGGCGCAGCAGCAACTGGTAAAACCGCTTGATCACCGACAGCCGCCGGTTGGACGAGGTCGCCTTGCCGCTGTCCTCGTGGCGGGCGGCGATGTAGCCCTGGATATCGTGCGTGGCCACGGCCGCCAGACCGGCCACGCCGGGCCGCTGCGACTCCAGCCAGCGGGCGAACAGGCGCATGTCGCGCCGGTAGGCTTCGAGCGTGTTTTTCGACAGGCCGTCCTCGAGCCACAGGCTGTCGCAAAACTCGTCGATCAGAGCAGCGTTGTCTGTTGCCATGCGTATTCGCTCGAACCTTCGTGGGCCAGCAGCCAGCGCTTGATGCCCAGCAGATAGCCGTTGGGATCGTCGCTGTTGGCAAAGCCGCCCAGGCCGGCGGCGGACGTGACGCGGTGGCACGGCACCACGATCGGGAACCAGTTGGCGCCGCAGGCCTGCCCCACCGCGCGCGGCGCCGAGCCGATGTGCCGGGCCAGCTCGCCGTAGGTGCGCACGCTGCCGCGCGGGATGGAACTGATGGCGCCCCACACGATCTTCTGGAACTCGGTGCCGGCCCGCTTGAGCGGCAGGTCGAAGCGGTAATCGGCGTCCTCGCAATAGGCTTGCAGCTGGGTCAGCGCCAGCTCGGCCGCCGCGTCGCCGGCGTCCTTCGCATCAAAATGGGGCGGCAGGTAACACAGCTCGGTGATCAGACCACTTGCGGTACGCACTCCTATTTTTCCGAATGGCAAATCCGCGATGGCGGAAAAAATTTCACGCTGTTGTTGTATATTGGTCACAGTTGGCGCACCAAAAAAGGTCTTCGTTGATCCGGGCCGGTTATCGCAACGCACCATCTTGTTGCGTGCCAGCGACAGCCTTGCGTTGCGCAAGTCGCACAACGGTGGCGCGAACCTGTCGCGCCACCCGCGCATTGTAAAACGCCGGGGCGAAAAAAAACGCACCTGAAGGTGCGTTTTTAAACCTGCTTCACGTTCCCGGTCGTTTGCGTGTCCCCGTAGCGCGCTTGTGGCGGCCTGCAGCGACTATCACAACGACATTCTGTAAAACGTGTGTCTCCTCGATCGATTGCCGGTATCAAGTACCGTTTCTTTCACACTCCCCACCTACTATTCCTTGCTCTTGCTACCGAACCAAATTTGCTTATTCGGGAATCCCTGAGAGCGACGCCATCATAACGTATCTTTTTCGGTTTTTCCCGTTTTTTTCAGGTTGCAGCGCAGCGTTACTTTAAGAGTAAATTAAATTTGGGAGCCACAGAGAAATTTGTGGTACATATGTGATCAAGATCAAGAACCCCAGCATCGTCAACAGCCATGGCCATACGGCAACGGTCAATTCGGTGATGCCCATCTTGGTGATGCCAGAGGCCACGTACAGGTTCAGGCCGACCGGCGGATGGCACATCCCCACTTCCATATTGACGACGATCAAGATTCCGAAGTGCACAGGATCGATGCCCAGTTTCATCGCCACCGGGAACAGGATGGGCGCCATGATCAGCACGATCGA
>JBDSKP010000726.1:0-2931 GCA_039916925.1 Duganella sp. | reverse complement strand
GGGCGTTGGTTTTGGCCAGCGGGGCCAGCTCGTCGCGCTCGTCATCGGCGGCCGCGCCATCGGCGGACACCGGGCAGTGGGTGGCGGCGTTCGGCACGCATTTCTCGGCTTCAATTATTGCATGTGCGGTAGGCGCGGCTGGCGCCGCATGCACGCTTGCCTGGGCCGCGCCGGTCAGGCCCAGCGCGAACAACGTGGATGCTAAAAACGATGATATTTTCATATGTACTCCTATGACGGTGCAGCGGTGACCGGGCGTTAACAGCAATTTAATGCAGACACCTTAGACTTGCGGTCGCAAAAAGCATAACGCTCATTGCACAACGGCTATTAAACCACAACTCATAGCATATTGCTATCTGTGTTTATTTAAAGGAAATTAATTATTGCGCCGCAACAATAGATAGTTTCGTCTGGAAAACATTGTCGATTCTTCACAAAATCGACGTTAGGAGCATAATGATATCCACATATAAAAAAATCTGGCGGACAATAGGAATTGCCATGGCATCCGCGCTGGCGTTGGCCGGGTGCGCGGGCGGGCGCGGCGCGCGGACGGAGGCCGTCGCCGCGCCGGTCGGACCCAATCCGCAAGTGCTGTTGCTCGGCGAGGTGCACGACAACGCCCAGGGACACCGGCTGCGCCACGAGCTGCTGCGCCAGCGGGTCGAGGGCGGCTGGCGGCCGGCCATCGTCATGGAACAGTTCGACCGCGAGGACCAGGATCTGTTGAACAAGGCGCAAAAGGGCTGCCTCGACGCGCAATGCGTGATCCGCGTTGCCAACGGCGCGCGCTGGGACTGGCAACTGTATTATCCGGTGATCCAGCTGGCGCTGGACTTCCACCTGCCGCTGGTGGCCGGCAACCTGTCGCGCGCCGACGCCTCGCGCGTGGTGCGCGACGGCGTGACCGCCACGTTCGATCCGCAAAGCATCAAGGATTACCGCCTGGACCAGCCGCTGCCGGCCGACGTGCGCGCCGCGCAACGGCGCGAGATCGCCGCCGGCCACTGCGACATGACGCCGGAGATGATGATCGACGGCATGGTCGACGCCCAGGTCGCGCGCGACATCTGGATGGCCAAGATCGTGCGCGACCAGCGGCCGCGCGATGTGGTGCTGATCGCCGGCAACGGCCACGTGCGCAAGGACATCGGTGTCGCGCGCTGGCTCAACCGGATTGAGCCTATACTGACGGTGCGCAGCGAGGGCTTCGTGGAAGGCGGCGACAGCGCCGGCCGGTACGACGTGGCACACCAGCTCAAGCCGCAAAAGCGCGACGATCCCTGTGCCAAATTCAAGACCAAATGAAAACTGTTTATATCCCCGAGGCGCCGGCGCGCGCCGAGATCGACACGATGCCGGGCGCCACGTTGCTCGAGTTCGGCGCCAACTGGTGCGGCCACTGCATGGCGGCGCAGGCGCCGCTGGCGCAGGCCATGGCCGGCCACGACGGCGTCGCCCACTACAAGGTCGAGGACGGACCGGGCAGGGCGCTGGGCCGCTCCTACCGCGTCAAGCTGTGGCCGACGCTGATTTTCCTGCGCGACGGCCAGGAGGTGGCGCGCGTGGTGCGTCCGCTCGACGCCGCCGAGATCGTGGCCGGATTGACGCAAATCGACCACTAAAAGTCATTCACGGTCATCGATGGGCCGCCGGCGGCGCACGCATGGCCGATTACGCTACGCTAATCCGCCCTACGCCTTCCGGGCAAACATATCTGCTTGGCAAGCTGCGGAGGTCGTGTGTATGATGAGGCGCACCATCCATCCGCAGGAGCCTCACGCATGAGCCAGTCTCAACCGGTATCGTCCAAGACCAATTCGCCGGCCACCGTGCTGTTCGCCAGCCTGATCGGCACCACCATCGAATTCTTCGACTTCTATATCTACGCCACCGCCGCCGTGCTGGTGTTCCCCAAGCTGTTCTTCCCCGCCAGCGATCCGGCCGCCGCCACGTTGCAGTCGCTGGCCACGTTCGCCATCGCCTTCTTCGCGCGCCCGGTCGGCTCGGCCGTGTTCGGCCACTTCGGCGACCGCATCGGCCGCAAGGCCACGCTGGTGGCGGCGCTGTTGATGATGGGCATCTCGACCGTGGTGATCGGCATGCTGCCGACCTACGCGCAGATCGGCACGCTGGCGCCGGCGCTGCTGGCGCTGTGCCGCTTCGGCCAGGGCCTGGGCCTGGGCGGCGAGTGGGGCGGCGCGGTGCTGCTGGCGACCGAGAACGCGCCGCCGGGCAAACGCGCCTGGTACGGCATGTTCCCGCAGCTGGGCGCGCCGATCGGCTTCTTCCTGTCGGGCGGCATCTTCCTGCTGCTGAGCCAAACCCTGAGCGACGCCGAATTCTTCAGCTACGGCTGGCGCATTCCGTTCCTGGCCAGCTCGCTGCTGGTGGTGGTCGGCCTGTACATCCGCCTCAAGATCCACGAGACGCCGGACTTCCAGAAGGTGCTCGACAGGAACGAGCGCGTCAAGGTGCCGGTGGTGACGGTGTTCCGCGACCATGGCCGCGTGCTGGTGCTGGGCACCTTGATCGCGCTGGCCACCTTCGTGCTGTTCTACCTGATGACGGTGTTCGCGCTCAGCTGGGGCACCACGGCGCTCAAGTTCACGCGCAAGGATTTCCTGATCCAGCAATTGATCGCCGTGCTGTTCTTCGGCCTGACCATCCCGGTCGCCGCGCTGTGGGCCGACCGCTACGGCCGCCGCACGACCCTGATCTGGGTCTCGGCCGCGATCGCCGCGTTCGGGCTGGCGCTGGCGCCGTTGTTCGGCTCGGGCAGCGTGGTGCAGGTCACCGTGTTCCTGTCGGTCGGACTGGGGTTGATGGGCATGACGTACGGCCCGCTGGGCACCATGCTGTCCGAACTGTTCCCGCCCGAGGTGCGCTACACCGGCGCCTCGCTGACGTTCAACCTGGCCGGCATCC
>JBDSKP010000725.1:0-2925 GCA_039916925.1 Duganella sp. | reverse complement strand
ATATTGGTCTGGAACGCGATGCCGTCGATGACGCCGATGATGTCCGAGATTTTGCCCGCCGAATCATTGATCGCGCCCATGGTCTGCACCACCTGCGACACCACCACACCGCCCTGCTTTGCCACATCGGAAGCCGAGCGCGCCAGCTGGTTGGCCCGCTGGGCGTTCTCCGCGTTCCGCCTGACCGTGCCCGTCAGTTCTTCCATCGAGGACGCGGTCTCCTGCAGCGAGCTGGCCTGCAGCTCGGTGCGTGAAGACAGATCGGAATTGCCGGCCGAAATCTGCTGGCTGGCGCAGGCGATCTCGTCGGTGCTGGTGCGGACATCGCCGATGATGTCGTGCAGCTTCTGCATGAAGCCGTTGAGCGAATCGGCCAGCTCGCCGAATTCCGCGCCGAGCTTCGGCAGGCGGTAAGTGAGGTCGCCCTCGCCGGCGCGCAGATCCTCGGTGGCGCGCAATACCTGACGCATCGGGATCAGGATGCTGCGGACCATCAGCACCGCAAGGGCCAGCGCCGCCAGCGTGACCGCCGCGCCGCCGACCAGCAAGGTCCCGCGCATCGTCCGTCCCAGGGTCGCCGATTCGGCCGAGCGCTGGCCCAGCAGCGACTGTTCGGCGCGCTTGAACTCGTCGACTTCGGCGCGCAGCGCGTCCATCGCCTTTTTGCCTTTGGCCGCCTGCACAAAAGCGATCAGCTTGTCCATCGTCTCGGAGCCGGCGACGACGCCGCGCCGCATGTTCAGCACAGGCTCGAGCGCGTCGCGCACCCATTGCTCCTTGTTCCGCCGGATGGCCTGCAGGCGGGCCTGCTGGGACGCGTTGTCGCTGGTGAGCGACTTCGCCTTTTCCCAATGCGCGGCGAACGCGGCCAGCCCCGCGTCATACGGTTCAAGCGAGGCCTGCGCGCCGGTCAGCGCGAAACCGCGTTCCCCGGTCTCGACGTTGACCAGCGCCTCGAGCGTCGCGTCGGCCTCGGCCAGGACCTCGTAAGTGTGCACGTTCCACGAATTGGCCTCGGAGAGTTTGGCTAAATTCACGCCCGCGGCGGCAAGCAGGACGATGAAGCAGGAGACGATGACGGCGATGCCGCAGTAGAGTTTCTTGCTGATGCTAAGGTCGGTGATCCACATGATGGTGTTCCTTGGTAGGGTGTCAGGAAAGTACGATAAGCGGCGCGGCTCAGGCGACTAGCGCTTCGCTGTATGTCGGGTCGCCGGCCCTGATCAGCCGGTCGGCGTCGACCAGGATCAGCATGCGGTTATCGACCGTGCCGATGCCGGCCAGGTAACCGGCGTCGAACGCCCCGCATCCCCCGGCGAGCGCCGGTTTGATGTGCTCTGGCATCAGGACGACCACGTCGGAGACCCTGTCGACCACGATGCCTATGACCTTGGCGCCGATGTTCAGAATGATCACGACAGTGAACACGTCATAGTTCGACACGCCCAGGTAGAATTTGATACGCAGGTCGATGATCGGGACGATGACGCCGCGCAGATTGATCAAGCCCTTGATGAACGCGGACGCGTTGGCGATCCTGGTAACCGCCTGGTAGTTGCGCAACTCCTGCACCTGCTGGACGTCGACGCCGTATTCCTCGCTTCCCAACCTGAAAACGAGAAATTGTTTGCCGGTGAGCGCCTGCCGCGCGTTGGCGGGTGCGGCCGCCGGTGGGTGGTCGATAATGTGCATGCTCTGCTTCCTTATTGGGATGACTTCTTCAAATTCGTCGGTTTGTGGTATCGATTTTCGATTTCGTCGTTTCGTTTCACCCCGCGCCGGCGCCGCGCGCCTTCCTGGTTTCGCTTGGCACCGGGCGTTGATGGCCCCATAATTCGCTCTGCCTCATTGCCGTCGGGGATATTTCTTTTTGGAAACTATTAGTTCAAAAAATCAATAAACAGATTTTACCGAATAAATCGTTTTAATCAATATAAAGATTCGCAATTAACGAATTTGGGGTTTTGGTGGATGAAAAACAACGAAACACGTGAGGTATGTACGACGCAGGAAGCCGCCAACATGCTTGGCATATCGGTCACCTCGGTGCAGCAGCTGGTCGAGGCGGGCGCGATCGAGGCGTGGCGCACCCGGGGCGGACATCGCCGCATCCCGTTGGCCGCGGTGCTCGCGTACCAGGCGTTGCTGGCGGGGACGCCAGAGCCGAAGTCGGCGAGACGGGCGGGGCGGCGCACCAATGTCCTGGTCATCGAAGACAATGAAATGCAGCGCGCCCTCTATGACAAACAGATCTCCTCGTGGAACCTGGCCGCCGACGTGAACTTCTGCGACAACGGCTACCAGGCGCTGCTGGAGATCGCCAGCGAGAAACCCGACGTGGTGCTCGCCGACATCGTAATGGCCGGCATGGACGGTTACGAAGTCATCAACACCATCCTCGCCTACCCGCAGCTGGCCGACGTCAACATCGCGATCCTGTCGAGCATGTCGCCGGCGGACTTGGAGGCGCGCGGCGGCGTGCCCGAAGGCGTGGTGTTCTTTGCCAAGCCGGTCAATTACGACGAGCTGCGCGGGTATCTGCGCGCCTGCTGCGCGCAGACCGAGCGCCGCGCGCAGGCGGCCGGGCGCAAAACCCCGAAAAATTAATTAATTCGTTAAATTCGAAGAAAACTTCCACGGTGTTAGGCTAAACCGCTCCCCGGCGCACGGGGGGTGTTGTTTTCGCGCGCCTTCGGTATTTCCAGACGGTAACCTGTTACATTGGGGGACCGTCGTCGAAGCGCCACCGGAAGAGGCAACCGCATGCAGGGCCATCAGTACCGGACGATCGACCCGCTCGTTCTGCTACAGGCCGTCGGCAACGACGCTGGCGCGTTTCGCGAATTGTCGCAAACGTTTCTGCGCATCACACCGCCGATGCTGGCCCGGCTGGAAAAGGCGCTGGCTGCCCGCGACAGCGCCAAC
>JBDSKP010000724.1:0-2058 GCA_039916925.1 Duganella sp. | reverse complement strand
TGGCCGTGCCGTCCCAAAAATACTTCATGGCCGCGGCCATGTTGCCGAAGCGCGTGGGCGAGCCCACCGCCAAGCCGGCGCAGTCGCGCAGGTCGTCCAACTCGACGTAGGGCGCGCCGTCGGCCGGCACGTCGGCCGCGGTCGCCTCGGTTACTGTCGAGACCGCCGGAACCGTGCGCAGGCGCGCGTCGCAGCCCGGCACGCCCTCGACGCCCTGCGCGATCAACTCCGCCAATTTGCGCGTGGCGCCATGGCGGGAGTAAAACAATACAAGAATAATCAGATTAGGTTGGTTCATCGGCGGTATTATAGGGCGCTTTCGCTGGGGCTAACACTGGCATCCGATTATCGCTCATGTACGCAAAATATATTCATCCGGTTCTTCTCTATCTATTCCGCAGCTGCCGCGGCGGCATCGAGACCATGCGCTCGTTGTCCTGGCCGGAGGTGCGCGACTTGGTGCTGTTCGCCCACCGCCGCCTGCGCGAGGAAAGCCTGCCGCAGGTGGCCGGCAGCCTCACGTTCACCACCGTGTTCGCGCTGGTGCCGCTGCTGACCATCGCGCTGGCGATCTTCACCACCTTCCCGCTGTTTAATACCTTCCGTATGTCGCTGGAGGCGTATTTCGTCCAGAGCGTGATGCCGAAGTCGATATCGAGCACGATCCTCAATTACTTGACGATGTTCGCCTCCAAGGCCACGCGGCTGTCGGCGGTGGGCGCGGTGGCGCTGATTTTCACGTCGATCGCGATGATGAACCTGATCGAGCGCGTGTTCAACCGCATCTGGCGCGTGCGCGGCGAGCGCAGCTGGACGCGCCGCATCCTGGTCTACTGGGCCATCATCACGCTCGGGCCGTTGCTGATCGGCGTGTCGCTGACGCTGTCGTCGCAGGTGTTCATGGCCACCGTCGACCTGTTCAGCCGAGTGCCGGTGGTGGGCGCCATCATCTACACGACGGCGTCGCTGGCGCTGACCACGGCCGGCTTCACGTTGCTGTACCTGGCGGTGCCGAACCGCGACGTCGACTGGCAGGACGCGGCCTGGGGCGGCCTGGTGGCCGGCCTGGCGTTCGAACTGGCCAAGCGCGGCTTCGCCATTTTCATCACGCAGTTCCCGACGTATTCGAAGATCTACGGCGCGCTGGCGGCGCTGCCGCTGTTCCTGCTGTGGGTCTACGTGTCGTGGGTGATCACGCTGATCGGGGCGCTGCTGGTGGCCGCGCTGCCGGTGGTGAAGTACGAGCGCTGGTGGCACGAGGCGCAGCCGGGCGGCGAATTCGTCGACGCGATGGCGATCATCAATGTGCTGTATGTCGCCTGCAAATGCGGCGACACGGCGTTGGTGGGCGCCGGCGCGATCCGCCTGCGCACGCGCCTGGGCTTCGACGAGATGGACAACCTGCTGGAGAAAATGATGGCCGAGGGCTGGGTGGGGCGGGTTAAGGTGGAGGCGCCGCCACGGGTCCAATGGGGCAAGCGCGTCAGCGACGGTTCCGATCATTGGGTATTGCTGGCCAACGTGGAGAAGCTGACCCTGGCCGAAGTCTACCGCCTGTTCGTCTTCGGCGGCATGGCGGTCAACGCCGGCGTGGTGGCCGACGGCGACGACGAGCGCGATCTGCGGGCGGCGCGCGAGGCGGCGACGTTGGCGCGCGAGGTCGAAAACGCCGTCGAAGCGGGGCTGGGCAAGACGCTGGCCCAGCATTTCGGAGCGCCCGACTGCCGATAGTGCTTGAGCTTTCATTTTTTGAATGCCACATAGATAACATTCTAAACAACTGGAGGCTCATCATGTTGAAGATGTCGATGGTGGCGGTATTGTTCGGATGCGCGGCGATGGCGTCGGCGCAGCAGCGGCACCCACCCGGCCTGGGCGAGCGCGCCGACGAGGGGCGCTGATCGGTTACGGTAACAGCTTCGCCACCGCCGTCAACGCCGCCGGCCACGTGGTGGGCAGCGTGCGCATCGGCGACGAGCGGCGCGCCTTCGTCTACCGGGGCGGCAAGATGACCGTGCACCCCGGCGGCTACGGCCTGTATCTGGTCAACAGCATCAA
>JBDSKP010000723.1:0-5936 GCA_039916925.1 Duganella sp. | reverse complement strand
GGGGTTGTGACCGGGTGCCTTGAACGCTGACCATGAAGTCCTCCGTGAATAGACGAGACAGACGAGAGATACGGGAAATACGCGAGATACGCGAGATACGCGATATACGGGAAAACGGCGGGCCGCGCTGGGACGCGGTCGCGCGCCGGCCACCCGTGAATTGGCAGTTTAGTCAGCGTGGCTAAAAATGCTAGACATTTTTACATTATCATATTTGAAGTGTTGCGAACCTGCGAAAGTGTCGGCGCCTCCCGCCCCCGCTTACACTTCGCTCCACTGGCGCAACAGGTTGTGATAATGCCCGGTCAGGCCGACCAGTTCGGCGCAGTCGCCCAGGCGCGCGCGCAGGCTCTGGATGTTCTGGTCCAGCTCGAGCAGCATGGCGCGCCGCGCGTCGTCGCGCACCATGCTTTGCGTCCAGAAAAACGAGCATACGCGGGCGCCGCGCGTGACCGGCTCGACCCGGTGGACGCTGGTCGACGGGTAGAGGATCAGGTCGCCGGCCGGCAGCTTGACCTCGTGCTCGCCGTACGCGTCCGTGACGATCAGCTCGCCGCCGTCGTACTCGTCCGGGTCGCTCAGGAACAAGGTCGACGAGACGTCGGTGCGCACCCATTGGCCCGAGCCGGCCACGCGCCGCAGCGCGCCGTCGACGTGCGCGCCGTAGTGTTCGCCCCCGGCGTAGCTGTTGAACAGCGGCGGGATGGTGCGCAGCGGCAACGCGGCGGCGAAGAACAAGGCGTTGCCGGCCAGCGCCTCCAGCACCGTGCGCCCCAGTTCCAGCGCCAGCGGCGACGCCTCCGGCAGTTGCCGGTTCTGCTTGACCAGGGCGCCCTGGGCGCCGACGGTGGCGCGGCCGTCGATCCAGTCGGACGCGTCGAGGCGGGCGCGCATGGCGGCCACCTGTTGCTGGTTCAACACGCCGGGGATGTGCAGCATCATGATCGAAACTCCTGGTCTGACAAAGACGAAAGCCCCGCCGGTGGGGGCGGGGCCGGACAAGACGTCGGCGCCGCCTTGCCTGGAACGCGTTAGAACTTGATGTTGGCCGTCAGGCTGGCCGAGCGCGGCGTGCCGGGCGTGTAACGGTAGCCCGACTTGTTGATCGCCGCGGCGTACTCCTTGTCGGTCAGGTTGTACACGTTCAGGCGCAGGTCGACGTGCTTGTCGAGCGGGTACGACGCCATGGCGTCGGCCACCCAGTACCCATCGACATAGGCCGGCGTGCCGACGGCGCCGTCGGTGCCGCGCAGCAGTTTGCCGGCGTAGCGCACGCCGCCGCCGATCTGCAGGCCGAACGGCAAGGTGTACGCGGTCCACGACGTGAACGCCTGTTTCGGCGTGTAGCCCAGCTGGTTCTCGCCGCTGGCGGTCACCACCTTGCCCTGCTCGACCCTGGTCGACATGCGGGTGTAGCCGGCGCTGACGATCCAGCCGCGCGTGATCTCGCCGGTCACGCCCAGCTCGATGCCCTGGACGCGCTTCTTGCCGTTCTGGTAGTAGACCGCCGCGTTGGTCGGATCGACCTCGACCTCGTTCTTGACGTCGGTGCGGTACAGCGCGGCCGACAGCGACAGCTTCTGCTTGAGCAGGTCCCACTTGCCGCCCAGCTCGTAGTTGGTGGTCTCCTGCGGATCGTAGTTGACGTTGGCGCTGCTGTTGGCCGCCGCGCTCAGCGAGAAGTTGGTGCCGCCCGGCGGCGATTTCGACGTCGCCACCAGACCGTAGACGCTGCTCTCGGGCGTGATCTTGTACAGCGCCGACAGCTTGCCGTTGAGCAGGTTGTCGCTCTTCTTGAGCGACGTCGGAATCTTCGTGCCGACCGGCAGCGGCTGCACCGCCGGCGGCGTCACGGCCCCCTGCAGCGCGACGGCGTTGTACTCGGTGCTGTAGTGGTCGACGCGCACGCCGCCGTTCAGGATCCACTTGTCGCCGAGCTTGATGGTGTCGAACACGTAGGCGCTCTGGGTGTCGGTGGTGCCGTGGCTTTCCGCGCCGTTGCGGGCGTAGCTCAGGTTGAACCATACCGCCGGGTCCGGATAATAGATGTTGCTGACCGGCAGGCCGGTGCCGTTGGTGGCCGCCCAGCCGTAAGTGGTCTGCTTCTCGGTGGTGAGCTCGACGCCGCCGACCAGCGTGTGCTTGAGCGCGCCCGTGGCGAACTCGCCGGTGGCGGTGGTCTGGTTGGTGAAGATCTTGTTGGTTGCGTCGCGGAACGTCAGGTTGGTGCGGCGCATCTGCCACGTCGCCGGATCGCTGGTGGGCAGCACCAGGTTGGCGGCGCTGGCCGTGAACGAGGTCAGCAGATAATTCTGATCGGTCTTGCCGAAGCGGGTGGTGTTCTGCAGTTTGATGCCGTTGGCGAAGTCGTGCTCGAAGCGCACGGTGGCCATGTCGGCGGTGACGTCGTCGTGGTCGTAGCTGGAACCGTAGAAGTTGTCCGGGTCGACGCGCGGCGCGCCGTTGAGCGGCGCCAGGCGGACGCGCTCGGCGGCGATGGAGGCCGGCGTGCCGGTGGCCGGCACCGGCGCGCTGTAGCCGGGCATGCCGATGGTCACCACGCCGCCGTCCGGGATGTTGTTCTGCTTGACGTGCAGGTAGTTCAGGTAGACGCGGGTCGGGCCGTTCAGGCCGAAGGCGACCGACGGCGCCACCGCCCAGCGCTTGTTCTTGACGACGTCGCGCGCCGGGTTGCCGCTGTCCTGGTCGAGCAGGTTGACGCGCAAGGCGGTGCCGCTGTCGGCGTCGAGCACCTGGTTGAGGTCGGCCGTGGCGCGCTTTTGCTTGCCGCTGCCGGCGGTGACCGAGCCGAGGTAGGCGTTTTCCTGCAACGGCTGCTTGCTGACCAGGTTGATCGAGCCGGTCGGCGAGCCGCGGCCGCTGTCGGTGCCGGCCGGGCCCTTGAGCACGTCGATTTGTTCGATGTTGAAGGTGTCGCGCGAGATCGCGCCGACGTCGCGCACGCCGTCGACGTAGATGCTGCCGGAGGCGTCGAAGCCGCGCATGAAGATGGCGTCACCGGTGTTGGTGCTGCCGTTCTCGCCGAGGAAGAAGGCGCCCACGCCGGGGGTGTTGCGCAGCGCCTCGGTCAAGGTGACGGCGCCCTGCTGTTCGATCAGTTCCTTCTTGATGACGGTGATGGTCTGGGCGGTGTCGACCAGCTTCTCGGTGTACTTGACGGACGCGGCCTTGTCGGCCTTGATGCCTTCGATGGTGCCCTGCACCTTGACCTCGGCCATCGTCTGCTGCGCGCCGGCGACCACGACCGGTTCGGCGGCGTCGGCCGCGTGGGCGGCGACCGGCAGCAGCATCACGGCCAGCGCCGCGCTCATATGTTGGTTGAAACGCGATTGCGCGTGTTTGCGACTCTTGATCATTGCTGTTCTTTCATCCAAATCGAAGGGCGGCACCGCCGCGGCACGCGTCGGGACGCGTCTGGCTGCCGGCTAATCTTTACAAATTTGTGAGATTGTAACAATAATCGTCGTGAACGTAAATGCGAATTGTTATCAATAGCATTCGCGTGATAACAAAAAGCAACGGAGCTATGGGGGAGACGTGGGGAACGGCGCTTAATTCGCGTCGGCGGGTTGGCGCTCCAGCCAGGCGCGGGCCTCGGCCAGCGTTTGTTCGAGCTCGGCGCGCACGGCGTCGAAGCAGTGCGCCAGCTCGGCCTCGCGCTGCTCGTTGATGGCCATCTCGGCGTCGATGGTGGCCTGGATCAGGCGCCGGGCGCCGAGCACGCCGACGGCGCCGCGCAGCCCGTGGAACAGGCGGGCGGCGTCGCGCAGGCGGCCCTCGCGCAGCGCCTGGCCGGCCTGCTCGACCGGTTCCATGCCGGTGTCGATGGCGCCGCGCACCATCCTGACCATCACCGCGCGGCCCTTGGCGTCCTTGCCCATCACGCGCATCAGGCTGTCGATGTTGAAGACGCTGGCCTCGTCCGCCGGCGGCGGCGACGCCACCAGCTTGACCGGGACCGGCGGCGGCGCGGGCGCGGGCGCCGGCCTCGCCGTCGCCTCTGGCAAGTGCTTGCGCAGCACCGCCAGCATTTCCTCGACCTCG
Organism: Duganella sp.; assembly: GCA_039916925.1. GTDB lineage: Bacteria > Pseudomonadota > Gammaproteobacteria > Burkholderiales > Burkholderiaceae_D > Rugamonas. Next base: position 1,871 of record JBDSKP010000723.1, on the reverse strand, counting down.
ATCGGCTTCGGAATGAAATCGGTGATGCCGGCCTCGATGCTGCGTTCGCGCTCCGATTCGAGCACGCCGGCCGTCATGGCGATGATCGGCAAGGTCAGTTGCAATTCCTGGCGCAGCAGGCGGGTCGCGGTGAAGCCGTCCATCACCGGCATCTGCATGTCCATCAGCACCAGGTCGTAGCGGTCCGGGTGCGCGCTCATGCGGTCGACCGCCTGGCGGCCGTTGTCGACCACGTCGAGCGTGGCGCCGGCCAGTTCGAGGATGCCGCGCGCCACCGCCTGGTTGAGCAGGTTGTCCTCGACCAGCAGGAAGTGGGTGCCGGCCAGGCTGCCGTCGATGTCCTGCTCGGCCGCCGAGCGCACGCTGGCGTCGGCCTTGGTCACCAGCGCCTGGTGCAGCGCGTCGAACAGGTTGGAGCTGGTGATCGGCTTGACCAGCACCACGTCGGCCTCGGGCGCGTTGGAGATCTCCTCCATGCGATCGCGGGCGAAGGCGTTGACCATCACCACGATCGGTTGCCGCCTGTCGGGCGCGGCGGCGCGGATGCCCTTGGCAGTGGCCAGCCCGTCCATGCCGGGCATGTGCCAGTCGGCCAGCACGACGTCGTAGGCGCGGCCCGATTCGAGGCCGCGCCGGTAGCGCTCGAGCGCGGCCGCGCCGGAGTCGACCTCGTCGGCCTGCCAGCCCCACGCCCGGATCAGCTTGGCGATCAGCTCGCGGCTGGTGCGGCTGTCGTCGGCCACCAGCAGGCGCAGGTCGCCCAGCGCCGGCTTGCGGCGTTCCCCTGGCCGCTCCGGCAACACCTCGAAGGGCAGGCTGAAAAAGAAGGTCGAGCCGCGCCCCGGCGCGCTGTGGACGGCGATGTGGCCGCCCATGAGCTCGATCAGGCGCTTGGTGATGGCCAGGCCCAGCCCGGTGCCGCCGAAGCGCCGCGTGATGCTCTGGTCGCCCTGCGAGAAGGCGTTGAACAACTGCGCCAGCTGCAGGTCGGTCATGCCGATGCCGGTGTCGCGCACCTCGAAGCGCAGCAGCGCGCCGCGCTCGTCGCGCGCCTCGAGCTCGACGCTGACGACCACCTCGCCGTGCTCGGTGAACTTGATGGCGTTGCCGGCCAGGTTGACCAGGATCTGCTGCAGCCGCATCGAGTCGCCGCGCAGCCGCGCCGGCACCGACGGCTCGACGCTGATGGCCAGCTCGAGCTCCTTGTCGCCGGCGTTCATCGTCATCATCGTCGCCAGCGAATTCATCGTGTCGTCCAGCGCGAACTCCACCGGCGACAATTCCATGTGGCGCGCCTCGATCTTGGAGAAGTCGAGCACGTCGTTGAGGATGCCCAGCAGCGACTGCCCGGACACCCGCACCATGTTCAGGTACTTGCGTTGCTGCGGGGTCAGCGCGGTGTTGCCGAGCAGGTAGGCCATGCCCAGCACCGCGTTCATCGGCGTGCGGATCTCGTGGCTCATGTTGGCCACGAACTCGCTCTTGGCGCGGTTGGCCGCCTCGGCGCGGTCGCGCTCGCGCTCCAGTTCCTGCGCGCGCGCCTCGAGCTCGAGCTGCAGGCGGCGCCGCTCGGTGATGTCGGAGATCACCGCCAGCACCTTGGTGCCCTGGTCGGTGCGCACCGCGCTCAGGTTGATCTCGAGCGGGAACTCGCTGCCGTCGCGGCGCAGGCCCAGCAGCGGCGTGGCGACGCCCATGCGCACCGGCTCGGCGCTGAGGCCCTCGGCGAAGAACTTGACGCGGTGCGCCGCGTGCCGCGCCCGCAGCGCCGCCGGCACCAGCGTCTCGAGCGGCTCGCCGAGGATCTCGTCGCGGGCGTAGCCGAAGCGCCGCTCGGCCTCGCGGTTGAAGGTTTCGACGCGGCCGTCGAC
>JBDSKP010000722.1:0-3777 GCA_039916925.1 Duganella sp. | reverse complement strand
TGCCCCTTGGCCACCATCTGCGTGCCGATCAGGATATCGACTTCACCGCGGTGCACGGTATCGAACGCTTCCTGCGCGCTGCCCTTCTTGCGGGTCGAATCGGCGTCGATCCGTAAAATGCGCGCCTCGGGAAACAGCTGCTGCAAGCCTTCTTCCACGCGCTGCGTGCCACGCCCCAGCGGTTGCAGATCGACATTGCCGCAGGTGGGGCAATGGCGCGGAATGCGCAACTCCAGGCTGCAATGGTGGCAGCGCAGCCGGTGCTCGGGGCGGTGCAGCACCATGAACGAGGTGCAGCGCGTGCATTCGCTGATCCAGCCGCACGATTCGCAGCAGATCACCGGCGCGTAGCCGCGGCGGTTGAGGAACAATAGCGATTGCTCGCCGCGCTCCATGCGCTGCTTGATGGCGGCGATCAGCCCCGCGGTCAGGCCGTCCTTCGGCTTGTCGCGCTCCATGTCGAGCAGCTTCACTCGCGGCAGCACCGCGTTCTTGACGGCGCGCTCGCGCAGTTCGAGCTTGCGGTAGCGTCCCGATTGTGCGTGGTGCCAGCTCTCGAGCGACGGCGTGGCCGAGCCGAGCACGATCGGAATGCCCAACTGCCAGGCGCGCCACACGGCCAGGTCGCGCGCCGAATAGCGCAAGCCTTCCTGCTGCTTGTACGACGGGTCGTGCTCCTCGTCGATGACGATCAGCTTCAGGTTCGGCAGCGAGGCCAGGATCGCCAGCCGCGTGCCAAGCACGATGCGCGCCTTGCCCTGGTGCGCGGCCAGCCAGTGCAGCATGCGCTCGCCCTCGGACAGGCTGCTGTGCAGCGTCGCCAGCATCACGCCGGGGAAGCGCGCGCGGATATTGCCCTCCAGCTGGGGCGTCAGGTTAATTTCCGGCACCAGGATCAGGATCTGGGCGTCCGCCTCGCGCGCCAGCACCTTGGCGCACGCCTGCAGGTACACCTCGGTCTTGCCGCTGCCGGTCACGCCGTACAGCAGGGTCGGGGTGAAGCCCGCCGCGCCGCCAATGGCGTCGGCCGCCTCCTGCTGCGATGGATTGAGCACCGGCATGTTGAGCGGCGTGCCGTCGTGCGGCGCGTCGAGCTTGGCCAGCTTCTTCAACGCCTTGTCCAGGGTGAGCGCGGTGGGCGCGCGCAGGTTCTTCGGCAATCCGGGCAAGGCCACCTCGCCCAGCGGACGCTGGTAATAATCGGCGGCGAAGCCCGCCAGCGCCAGCCACTGGGCCGACAGCGGCGCCAACTGGCCGCGGATCGCCAGCGCGTCCTTCAGTTTCCCCGCCGGCACATCGGTATCGGCGACGACGCCGACGATCAGCCCCATCACCTCACGCGGGCCGAACGGGACGAACGCCAACTGGCCCACGCGCGGCTGTTCCGCCGCTTCGCAATACCAGCGGTAATCGAAAATGGCGTTCAACGGCGTATCGAGCGCGACCTGCAGAATGCAATGGTGAAAGAGGCCCTGCATAGTTCCAATCACATGAAATTCGGTGCCGCCAAAAGTATCCACAGTTTTTGTGGATAACTTTGTGGACAAGCGAAAATTAATCCTCGGAAACCCATCACTTAACAGTTAGTAGCATCTTGAACCGCTCAAATATTCGAAATTATTTCCATTTAAAATCAACCACTTGGAAAAACCCTCCTAGGAGACGCCAAAAAGCGTTTTTTTCTTCGCGGCTGTGCATAAGTGAAGTATTTGCGAGTAATTTTTAACGATTTCGCCAGCTTTCCGAGGCTGTTTAATGGCCGCTGGAAAGTACAACTTTCGGCCGACAACGACAAATTTTATACAGCCCGCGCCGATTCGATTTACGCGACGACAACTTCCTTATCAAGCACGCCACATTGCCTAAAAATCGTGCATTGCAACATCAACCTCGTGCCAAACAACAACATTATGGCTAAGTCACGGTTTACTAAGTACTTTTATTTTTTATCCACAGTTTTTGTGGATAACTTTGTGGACAATGAAGAAATAAAGTAGCGTCAGCCCGACTTATGGGTTTACCCCCCTCCACCACCGCCCTCTGCAGGCCCACAAATTACACTTATAAATCAAGGACTTAAAACTTTCCCACGGGCGGGGAAAATAGTGCTGCCTGTTATTCTTGCACCAAAAAAAATTGTGCATAAGTCGGTTTGCTTTCCTGCGCGCACCAATGAAAAAGGGGCACGCCCCGTTGGAACGTGCCCCACGGGTTTGCGATGGATCAAGACGCGCGCTGGGCCTTGCTGTAGGCGTGAACCGCCTCCACCATGGCCGCCACGTTCTCCGGCGGCGTGAACTGGGAGATGCCGTGGCCCAAATTAAATACGTGTCCATGGCCGTTTTCGGGCTTGCCGAAGGCGTCCAGCACCTTGTGCACTTCGGCGCGGATCTGATCGGGGCTGGCGAACAGGATCGCCGGGTCCAGATTGCCCTGCAGGCCGACCTTGTGGCCGACCAGTTTGCGCGCCTGCGCCAGGTTGACGGTCCAGTCCAGGCCGACCGCGTCGGCGCCGATGTCGGCGATTTGCTTGATCCACTGGCCGCCGCCCTTGGTGAAGACGATGGCCGGAACCTTGACGCCGTCTTTATCGCGTTTGAGCAGCGACACCACCTGCCGCATGTAATCGAGCGAAAACGCCTGGTAGGCGCCGTCGGCCAGCGCGCCGCCCCACGAATCGAAGATCATCACCGCCTGGGCGCCGGCGTCGATCTGGGCGTTCAGGTACTCGGCCACCGCCCTGGCGTTGATGGCCAGGATGTGGTGCATCAGGTCCGGACGGTTGTACAGCATCGTTTTGATGGTGTGGAACTCGCGCGAGCCCTGGCCCTCGACCATGTAGCAGGCCAGGGTCCACGGGCTGCCGGAAAAGCCGATCAGCGGTACGCGGCCGTTCAACTCGGTGCGGATCTGCGTGACCGCCTTGAATACATAGTCCAGCGAACCCAGTTCCGGCGCGCGCAGCGCCAGCACGTCGGCCTCGGTCTTGAGCGGCCGCTCGAACTTGGGACCCTCGCCTTCGACGAAATACAGGCCCAGGCCCATCGCGTCGGGCACCGTCAGGATGTCCGAGAACAGGATGGCCGCGTCCAGCGGGAAGCGGTCCAGCGGCTGCAGCGTGACTTCGGTGGCGTAATCGGGATTGGTGGCCAGGCCCATGAAGGAGCCGGCCTTCTGGCGCGTGGCGCGGTATTCCGGCAGGTAACGCCCCGCCTGACGCATCAGCCATACCGGGGTGTGTTCGGTCGGCTGGCGCAACAACGCACGCAAGAAAGTGTCATTCTGAAGCGGAGCAAATTGTGGCATGAAAAGCAATCAAAAAGCGGGGAAAGGGCTATTATCGCACTCCACGCCTTTTTTTTTACGCGGACGCTGGAAGATTGCGCGTCCTTTCTCTATCATCCTAGCACCCCGCCCTGCACCCCCTGGAGCCGCCATGACATCAGAAGCACCGACCATCGCCGACTACGGCACCTGGCCATCGACCATCAGCGCCGCGCGCGTGGCGGCCGGCGCCACGCCGTTGTCGTCGCTGATGCTGGGCGGGGCCGACGGCGGCGATATCTTCTGGCTGGCCGGGCGCGCCGCCGAGGCGGGCCGCAACACGCTGCTGCGCCACCACGGCGCCAGCACCGACGAGTTGACGCCGGCACCGTTCAATGTGCGCAGCCGCGTGCACGAATACGGCGGCGGCGCGTACCTGGTGGCGGCAGGCACGGTGTACTTCTCGAACTTTGCCGACAATTGTATTTACACGATTGCCGCCGCAGCGACGTC
>JBDSKP010000721.1:0-3778 GCA_039916925.1 Duganella sp. | reverse complement strand
ACCGGCGGCGGCATCAGCGAACAGGCGCTGCCGTTCCTGTTCGAACCGTTCAGCCAGGCCGACAGCTCGATCAACCGCGAACACGGCGGCACCGGACTGGGACTGGCCATCTGCAAGCGGCTGGTGGAGCTGATGGGCGGGCGCATCGCTTGCGAGAGCGAGCTTGCCAAGGGCTCGACCTTCCGCTTTGAGCTGCGCTGCCCGGTCGCCGCCCCGGCGCAGGCCGGCGCCCCGCCCTTCGCCGCGGCGCGGATCGCGCCGCTGCCGGGCGCCGCCAACGTGCGCGTGCTGGTGGCCGAGGACACCGACATCAATCGCCAACTGGTGGCCTTCCTGCTACAGCGCCTGGGCTGCGTGGCGGACATGGCCGAGAACGGAGTCGAGGCGCTCGCGGCCTACGAACGCCACGAGTACCAGCTGATTCTGATGGACTGCATGATGCCGAAAATGGACGGCTACGAGGCAACGCGGCGCCTGCGCAAGCGGGCGGCGGAGACCGGCCGTGCGCGGGTGCCGGTGATCGCGCTGACGGCCAGCGCGATCGAGGGCGACCGCGAGAAGTGCCTGGCCGCCGGCATGGATGACTATCTCGCGAAACCGTTCGTCGCCGCCGAATTCATCGCCACGGTCGGCCGTTGGATCGCGCAGCGGCAGGATGCGAGCGGGCTCGATCTGGACGCGAAACCGAATGAGGGGCTCGAATATGTGCGGATTACCTCAACTATCCGCACGCCGTTGGGCGATTCGGTGTATTAAGAAGTGACAGACGCGCTCGTGGTCGTCAAAATGGCCACAGGCTCTTTCGATGGTCGCCGACATCCCGGCCGCACTCCCTCCAGCGAGCCACTCTGAGACACGAAGGCAACTCGATGATTCGGTTTCTCTACATCAGCAACGCCTCCCCACGGTGTCGGAAGAACAGGTACAAGACATTCTGACGTCGGCGCGGCGGGACAACCCAGCCAACGGTATCACCGGCGTGTTGATCCACGGTGGCGGACTGTTCATGCAAGTGCTGGAAGGACCGGAACAGAAGGTGCTGCGGCTGTATGTGAAGATATTGGACGATCGGAGACACAACGATGCCCGTATTCTTCATATTTCGCCGGCGAACTCCCGAATCTTCGAGCGGTGGTCGATGGGGGCCATCGCCGGCAATCCATTGGAATTTCAACAGGTTTCCGAATTGTATGCCCGTCGTCTGGAGGTCGTCCAGGCAACGACGTTCACGAAGACCATGCGCGAGTTTGCACAGATGCTCAACGCCGCGAAATAGCCGCTGCGCGCGACGGCACACGGCCGTTCGGATCGATTGCGAACCCGCCGACGCCGGGCAAATTGTGAAAATCCTGGCTACCGTGGCTGGTAAAACTTGGCTATCTGTGGAATGAAGCGCTGGGGATTCGCTCCCGCGAGATTGGTCAACACAACGATGGCCAGCCCCTCGTCCGGATAAACGATAAATGCGGCGCGGGCGCCGCCGATTCCCGCCACTTGCCGGCTGGGAGAGCTTTGCAGTACCGGCCATCCGGCCGCCCAGTCTCCGTCAGCTCCGCTGTTCAGTTTTTCCGGCGTCCACATCTTCTTGACACTGGCTGGGCTGATTAATTTGCCGTTCGATAGCGCGATGATCCAACGCGCTACTTCATCCGCAGTGGTCTGGATTCCCCCACCAGCCCAAAGGCTATAAGGTATATCGTAAATCCAACGGGACAAGCGATTGGCGTCGTCTTTCGCCATGGTTCCGCGTGGAGAGTAGCTATAGATCGTCGCCGCGTTGGAGACGAGGTCATAGCTATCGCCAAAAGTCGACAAGGGCATATTTGCCGGCGCAAACTGACGCTTTGCGAGATACTGCTCGTAGGGGATTTTTTCTTGTTTGACTATGATCTGCGCCAACAAACCGTAGTTAGTCTGGTTGTAGGAAAACCTTTCGCCAACAGGCGCTTCCAAAGGGAGCTTCTTCACCGCCCTCCAGGCATCTTGCTCACTCCCCCCTCCTATCAGCCCTTTCTGGTCGACGATGTCGGGCAGGCCCGACGTATGCCCGAGTAGTTGACGGATGCGGATGCCGCGCCAAGCCTCGGGCAACTCATCGAGGTAGCGAGAGACAGGCGCGTCGAGGTCCACCAGCCCGGCTTCGACCAGCTGCATCATGGCGACACCGGTGAATGTCTTTGTCGCGGAATTGATGGGAAACAGGGTCGTACGCGTGGCAGGAACCCGGTTCTCCACGTTGGCCAAGCCGTAGCTCTCCGACAATACAATTTGGCCGTCCTTGATGATGGCGATCTGCAAGCCAGGGATGCGCTGTTCCTTCATCGTGCGCTGGATCGATTGCCGGGCCAATTGATTGGCTTCATCTATCGTACTTGCTGAAGTACCAAGGCAAGGAAACCATAGGACCGCGGCAATGGCGATTGGCGTGACAAAACACTTCTTGATCTGCATGAATTTCCTTCGTCGAATTTGCGAATGTGGCGATGCCGGCGAGCGGTGCTGCCGCAACTATATAGCGCGGCCTCTCCCGGTTCACCCGGGTCGCGACGAAAGGTAGAATAGAGCGACCGGCCGGCGGATACGAGCGATGGGCAGTGACGGACTGCGGAGGACACCGACGGTTAAGGTATTCTTTGATATATACCAATGAAGTATATTGATCTCGGTCAGTATACTGATACCGCGACCATGCCCGCAACCATCCCGAGGCAACAATGCTGCCAGCCTATATTTCCCATCCCGACTGCCTGAAGCATGCGATGGGCGACCAGCACCCCGAATGTCCCGAGCGCATAGGCGCCATCAAGGACATGCTGTTGATCAAAGGACTGCTCGACTTCATGCAGCCTTGCGAGGCGCCGCCGGCCACCGAGCGGCAACTGGCCCGGGCCCACTCCGTCGCGTATATCCAGAGCATCGCCGCGCTGTCGCCGCAAGCGGGGTCGGTGCGGGTCGATCCCGACACCAGCATGAATCCGTACAGCTACCAGGCCGCGCTGCGCTCGGCCGGCGCCGCCGTGCTCGCCACCGACCTGGTGCTGACCGAGGGCGCCGGCATCGCCTTCTGCAATGTACGTCCGCCCGGCCACCACGCCGAACATGCGGCCGCTGGCGGCTTTTGCTTCTTCAATAACGTCGCCGTCGGCATCCGTCACGCCCTCGAGGTGCACGGCCTGCGGCGCGTGGCCTTGATCGATTTCGACGTCCACCACGGCAACGGCAGCGAGGACATCCTGCACGACGACGAGCGGGTGTTGATGTGCTCCATTTTCGAAGACAAGCTCTATCCGTTTTGCGGCAACCATCCGCGCGGGCCGAACATGGTCAACATCGCGCTGCCGGCGCGCTCCGGCCCGGCGCCGCTGCGCCAGGCGGTGACCGAACACTGGCTGCCGGCGCTGGAGCGCTTCAAGCCGGAACTGATCTTCATCTCGGCCGGCTTCGACGGACACCGGGACGACGACATGGGCAACCTCGGTCTGGTCGAAGCCGACTATGCCTGGGTCACCCGGCAGATCGTCGAGGTGGCGCGGCGCCATTGCCAGGGCCGTATCGTCTCCTGCCTGGAAGGCGGTTACGAGCTATCATCGCTGGCGCGCAGCGCCGCCGCCCACGTCAAGGTATTGCTGGGACTCGACGATACGCCCGGCCTGTAACGCCACGCCCGCGCCCCGACAAACAACGCCACCGACGCCCATGGAATCCCACTACCTGACCCCGCTGTTTTCCCCCGAGTCCATCGTCGTCTTCGCCGGCGATGTCGACCAGCCCGACACCC
>JBDSKP010000720.1:0-4584 GCA_039916925.1 Duganella sp. | reverse complement strand
GACCGCTCCCGGCGCGCCGCCGCCGGCGCCGCCGCCACCGGAGATGGAACCGCTGATCGGCGAGCTGCGCAGCCTGTTGGAGGAATACCACGAGGAACGCCAGAGCAGCAGCGGCAACAGCGCCGAGTGGGCGCCGGAAAAACTCAAGGAATTGCTGCAACAGGATCTGGCCGGCGACCAGGTGCTGGTGGTGTCCAACCGCGAGCCTTACATTCATGAGAAGAACGAAGATGGCACGGTGCGCGTGCGCCGCCCGGCCAGCGGTCTGGTGACGGCGGTCGAAGCAGTGATGCGCGCCTGTTCAGGTACCTGGATCGCCCACGGCGCCGGCAGTGCCGACCGCGAGACGGTCGACCGCAACGATCATGTGCAGGTGCCGCCGAAGGATCCGAGCTACACGCTGCGCCGCGTCTGGCTGACGGAAGAGGAAGAAAAAGGCTATTACTACGGCTTCGCCAACGAAGGCCTGTGGCCGCTGTGCCATATCGCCCACGTGCGGCCGGTGTTCCGCTCGTCCGACTGGGACGAGTACGTCAAGGTCAACCGCCGCTTCGCCGACGCCGTCATCAAGGAGGCGCGCACCGACAACCCGGTGGTGCTGGTACAGGATTACCACTTCGCATTGCTGCCGCGCATGGTGCGCGAAGCGCTGCCGAAGGCCACCATCATCACGTTCTGGCACATCCCATGGCCCAACTCGGAGTCGTTCGGTATTTGCCCGTGGCGCGAGGAAATCCTCGAAGGCATGCTGGGCAGCACGATCCTGGGCTTCCACACGCCGTTCCACCGTAAAAACTTCCTCGACACCGTCGACCGCTATCTGGAAACCCGGATCGAGCCGGAGGCGTCGACCATTTCGTACGGCAACGAGCTGACGCAGGTCGAGGACTATCCGATCTCGATCGCCTGGCCCGACTATCCGGACACGCAGCCGGTGGAACAGTGCCGCACCGAGATCCGCCAGATCCTGGGCGTGCCGGAAGACCACCTGCTGGCGTTCGGCGTCGACCGACTCGACTACACCAAGGGCATCCTGGAGCGCTTCCAGGCGGTCGAGAGCATGCTGGAGCTGCATCCGGCCATGGTCGGCAAGTTCAGCTTCGTGCAAATCGCCGCGCCGAGCCGCTCGGACCTCGAGGAATACATGAACTTCGAGCAGCGCGTGCGCAAGCTGGCCGCGCGCGTCAACGACCGCTTCGGCAGCGACGGCTACCTGCCGATCATCCTGAAGATCGAGCACCACGAGCAAGCCGAGCTGCAGCGCTACTTCCGCGCCTGCGAGGTCTGCATGGTGACCAGCCTGCACGACGGCATGAACCTGGTGGCCAAGGAATTCATCGCCGCGCGCGACGACGAGCGCGGCGCGCTGGTGCTGAGCCAGTTCACCGGCGCCGCCCGCGAGCTGCACGAGGCCTTGATCATCAACCCGTACCATATCGAACAGGGCGCCGAGGCGCTGTACCGCGGCCTGACGATGCCGCCCGTCGAGCAGCGCGAACGGATGCGCAGCATGCGCGACCGCGTGCGCCGCTTCAACGTCTACCGTTGGGCCGGCCACATGCTGCTCGACGCCGCCCGTCTGCGCAAACGCGAAAAAGTGATGCAGAAGATCCGTTCCCACAGCCGCGGCAATCTGCGCCGGGTAGGTTAAAAGAAAAAGATGATGACACTAGAAACGAATCCGGCGGCCCCCGAGCCGCTGACCGACGGCCAAGCCTTCCTGCTGACCGACTGGCCCGATTGCAGCCTGTTCCTGGACTTCGACGGCACGCTGGTCGACCTGGCCGACACCCCCGACACGGTGGTGGTCGCGCCCGGCCTGGTGCAGGCGCTGGCCGCGCTGCGCGACAAGCTGGGCGGCCGCCTGGCCATCGTCAGCGGCCGCCCGATCGAGCAGATCGACGCCATGCTGGCGCCGCTCAAGCTGCCGGCGGCGGGCGTGCACGGCGCCGAACGGCGCGCCGCCGACGGCCAGCTGCACTACATCACGGTGCTACCGCTGGACCACGCGCGCAGCCGTCTGCAACCGCTGGTGGACCAATATCCCGACCTGCTGCTGGAGGAAAAACGCGGCGCGCTGGCCCTGCACTACCGGCTGGCGCCTGAACTGAAGGCGCTGTGCGAACAAACCATGCGGGCCGCGCTCGACGACAGCCCCGGCATGGTGCTGTTACATGGCAAAATGGTGTTGGAGCTCAAACCGGCATCGAGCACCAAAGGCAGCGCCCTGGCCGCGTTCATGCAGGAGGTGCCGTTCAAGGGCCACAAGCCGGTGTTCGCCGGCGACGACACGACCGACGAAGCAGGCATCGCCTACGCCCAGCAAGCGGGCGGCATGGGCGTGAAGATCGGCGCCGGCCCGAGCGCCGCGCTGCGCCGCCTGGCCTCGCCGCAGCACTTGCGCGCGCAGCTGATGCAAGCGGCCACCACCCCGCCCCATGGAGACAAACAATGACAACAGAAACCAATTCCGCCGCGCACACAAATCCGAACGAGCAGGCGCCCGGCAAGCCGGTCACGCCCGAGGCGTCGCTCAACTGCGGCGTCATCGGCAATTGCTCGTACAACGCGCTGGTCGACCGCGGCGGCAACATCGTGTGGTGCTGCCTGCCGCGCTTTGACGGCGACCCGGTGTTCAACGCCCTGCTCGACAACTCCGAGAACGGCAGCGTCTGGAGCATCGAGCTGGAAAACTGCGTCAAGACCGAGCAGTTCTACGATCCCAACACGGCCGTGCTGCGCACCCGCCTGACCGACGCCGACAACCACGGCATCGAGATCACCGACTTCGCGCCGCGCTTCACCAGCCGCGACCGCATGTTCCGGCCGCTGATGCTGATCCGCCGCATCCGCATCCTCAACAGCGCGGTGCGCATCCGCGTGCGGCTGCGGCCGCGCTTCGAGTGGGGCCGCGAGGCGCCGGAGATCACGCGCGGCAGCCACCATATCCGCTACGTCGGCCCGGACCAGACCTTGCGCCTGAACACCGACGCCTCGCTCAGCCACCTGCTGTCGGAGACGTGGTTCCTCGCCAACAGCGCGCTCAACTTCATGCTGGGGCCGGACGAAACGCTCAACGACGGCATCGAGGACGTGTGCCGCCGCTTCGAGAAGGAAACCATCAACTACTGGCGCAACTGGAGCCGCCGCCTGGCGCTGCCGTATGAATGGCAGGACGTGGTGATCCGCGCCGCCATCACGCTCAAGCTGTCGCTGTACGAGGACACCGGCGCCATCATCGCCGCCATGACCACCAGCATTCCGGAAGCGCCCGGCAGCGCGCGCAACTGGGATTACCGCTTCTGCTGGCTGCGCGACGCCTTCTTCGTGGTGCGCGCGCTCAACAGCATTTCCGAGGTCGGCACGATGGAGGAATACCTGCGCTGGCTGAGCAACATCGTCGCCAGCTCCAAGGGCGGCCACATCCAGCCGCTGTACGGCATCGGACTGGAGGAATTCCTGCCCGAGTCGACGGTCGACCACCTGCCCGGCTATCGCGGCCATCAGCCGGTGCGGGTCGGCAACCAGGCGCAGGAACACTTCCAGCACGACGTCTACGGCAACGTGGTGCTGGGGGCGGCGCAGGCCTTCCTCGACCACCGGCTGCTGAATCGCGCCGGCGTGGCCGAGTTCGCGCATCTGGAGGCGGTCGGCGAGCAAGCCTTCCGCGTCCACGACCAGCCCGACGCCGGCATGTGGGAGCTGCGCACGCGCGCGCGGGTGCACACCTCGTCGATGCTGATGAGCTGGGCCGCGTGCGACCGGCTGGCCAAGATCGCCTACGTGCTGGAACTGCCGGAGCGCGCCGCGCACTGGCAGGCGCGCGCCGAGCAGATCAGGGTGCCGCTGCTGCGCGACGCGTGGAGCGAGAAGCGCCAGGCGTTCTGCGAGAGCCTGGGCGGCGAGGATCTGGACGCCAGCGTGCTGCTGATGGCCGAGGTCAATTTCATCGATCCGAAGGACCCGCGCTTCGTCAAGACGGTGGAGGCGCTGGAGAAGTCGCTGTGCGACGGCCCGTACATGCGCCGCTACGAGGCGCCGGACGATTTCGGCAAGCCGGAGACGGCGTTCAACATCTGCACCTTCTGGCGCATCGACGCGCTGGCGCGCATCGGCCGCAAGGACGAGGCGCGGGAGATTTTCGAGACCATGCTCAAGGCCAGGAACCATCTGGGATTGCTGTCGGAGGACACGCACCCGGTCACCGGCGAAATGTGGGGCAATTTCCCGCAGACGTATTCGATGGTGGGGTTGATCAATTGCGCGATGCGCTTGTCGGCGCCGTGGGATAGTGTGGTGTAAGCACGCGGGGCCACCACACGTGAATGACCTCGGAAACACGTAGGGCGGATTAGCGCAGCGTAATCGGCCATGCATGCGCCGCCGACGACTCGTCGATGGCCGATTACGGCGTTCCGCCTAATCCGCCCTACGCATGCCGCCCAACACCGCCTCGATGGCGCTGAAATCCACCGGCTTGGTCAAATGTTCGACGAAGCCGGCCTCCTTCGACATCGTGCGGTCGGTCTCCGCCCCCCACCCGGTCAGCGCCACCAGCGCCATCGAGCGCTCGACCACCACCGT
>JBDSKP010000719.1:0-1978 GCA_039916925.1 Duganella sp. | reverse complement strand
TGCTGGACCGGCTCGACATCGAGATCGTCAGCTACACGCCCTCGCCCGCGCTGCTGACGGCCGCGCACGACGAGGCGCCGGTCGAGGAGACCCTGGTGTCGCACCTGCTCAAGTCGAACTGCCTGGTGACCGGCCAGCCCGACTGGGCCAGCGTGCAGGTGCGCTACGTGGGGCCGCAGATCGACCAGGAAGGCTTGCTGCGCTACCTGATCGGTTTTCGCGAGCACAACGAGTTCCACGAACAATGCGTCGAACGCATCTTCGTCGACATCCTGCGCCAGTGCGCGCCGCAACAGCTGGCCGTGTACGCGCGCTACACACGACGCGGCGGGCTCGACATCAATCCGTGGCGCAGCAATTTCAGCACGGCACGCAAGCCGCCGAACCTGCGCGGCGCGCGTCAGTAAGGCGAATCGGGCGTATGATGCGATCAATGGTACGACTTTCGCAAGAAACTGGCTCATCTGTTGAAAAACGCGAAAAATCGGAAAAACGCCGAGGTTTACGGCAAAAAACCGGCTTTCCCGCGCTTTTTTGCGCATAAATAGCAAATGTTTTCTGCGGTGCATTTTTAATAACACGCCGGGCGGCCCCGCGCGCGCTCCGGCGGACCGGAATGCAACGCGGCGGCGCACAATTTCATGTTACATAGCGCACAAACAAGCCTATAATTCGGCGGCACCCCTCGTTTCTCGCATCACCTTATGTCGTCTTATGAATAACCTGAGCAAAATACTCTCACTCGAAAATGTCCTGCTTGATCTGGAAGTGTCCAGCAAGAAGCGGGCATTCGAGCAAGCAGGCCTGATCTTCGAAAACAATTGCGGCATCGCCCGCTCCACCGTCTCGGACAACCTGTTCGCGCGCGAGCGCCTCGGTTCCACCGGGCTCGGTCATGGCGTGGCCGTGCCGCACGGCCGCATCAAGGGCATGAAGAGCCTGAAGTCGCCGCTGGCGGCGTTCGTCCGCCTGGCCGAGCCGATCCCGTTCGAGTCGCCCGACGGCAAGCCGGTCAATCTGCTGTTCTTCCTGCTGATCCCGGACCACGTCACCCAGCAGCACCTGGAAATCCTCTCGGAGATCGCCGAGATGTTCTCCGACGACGCCTTCCGCACCGCGCTGAGCACCGACCCGGACCCGAAATCGGTGCACTCGCGCATCATCAACTGGATGCCGAGCCTGCAGGCCGCGGGCTGATCGTTCAGCCGCGAAATAGCTCGCGGGCATGGGTGGCCGGACAATAGGTTAAACTAAGGGCATAGCGCAACCTTAGTCCACCCTCTAGATAAGACGACCCATGCTGCAAACGCCGCTGACGATACAAAGGCTTTACGACGACAATCGCGAGAGTTTGCAACTCGGCTGGTTCGCCGGCTTCCCCGGCGGCGAGCGCCTCATTTCCGGCGACGTGGCGTCGGCGGCCGACCAGGTCGGCCACCTCAACACCATCCACCCGGGCCGCATCCAGGTCTTCGGCCACCAGGAAATCAACTACTACCAGCGGCTCAAGGCGCTCACGCGCGCCCACGTCATCGGCGAGCTGATCGCCGGCGGGCCGCCCGCGCTGATCATCGCGCAGGGGCTCGAGACGCCGCCCGACATCCTCGCCATCTGCGACGAGAAAAACATCCCGCTGTTCTCCACGCCACTACCCGCCGCGCAAGTGATCGACTTCCTGCGCGTGTATCTTTCCAAGAAGCTGGCGCAACGCATCATCATGCACGGCGTCTTCATGGACGTGCTGGGCGTGGGCGTGCTGATCACCGGCGACTCCGGCCTCGGCAAGAGCGAGCTGGGCCTGGAACTGATTTCGCGCTCGCACGGGCTGGTGGCCGACGACGCGGTCGAGTTCTCGCGCATCGCGCCGAACATGATCGAGGGCCGCTGCCCGGCCTTGCTGCAGAATCTGCTGGAGGTGCGCGGGCTGGGCCTGCTGGACATCAAGGCGATCTTCGGCGAAACGGCGGTGCGCCGCAAG
>JBDSKP010000718.1:0-4346 GCA_039916925.1 Duganella sp. | reverse complement strand
CGGGATGGTGTTTGAAAGCGACCGCGGCACGACCGCCACGGTCGCCGTGCGCAAGCACCGTGGCGAATACGTCGCCTGGAACGTCAGTTGCTCCGGTTGATCGGGTGCTCGCGCGACTCCAGCAGCTTGGTCAACAGCAACTCGGTCGAACCATAGCCGTACAGCGAATCGGCCTCCAGGCCCGGGGTATCGTACGGCACCGATTCTTCCCGCTCGGAACGACTCGGATCGCTGTCGGAATAGGTCACGCGCCAGGCCCGCTTCAACGCGTCGGCGCGCCGCAGGAACTGCGGCATCGGCCACAGCGCCGGATTCCAGTCGACGGCCTCGCCCAGCACGCGCCAATGGCCGCTGGCGAGCGCCATGTCCCCCACGCGCAACACCTTGACGGCGTCCTGCGGCTGCAGGGTATGGAGCTCCTCGATCGATGGCAACCTGTCGAGCTTGGGTCCGAACAAATAGGCCAGCATGATCTTGCTGCCCGGCGACAAACGCGCCACCAAGCCCCAGCCGTAGCCGCCATCGAGCAACGGCACCGCAAACCAGCTACCTTCATGATACGACTGCCTCATTCCACTCCTTTCGCTAGCACGAACCAGCAAAGTGGCGCCGAAATGCACTGACGAACAGGACATACGGCCGCCTTCCACACATGCTGTGACTGCTTCGTTGGCGCCGTGCGGCGCAAACCAGAAGTGTATCGTCGCGGAGCAAAACGCGTCGCACGCCACCGCGCCGGCGCGGAACGGCGCCCCGCTTGTGATACACTGGCGGCTCGCTAGGGGTCCTGGGCATTTTGTTCCGGGTGAGAGATACCCTCCGTACCTGATCTGGATAATGCCAGCGAAGGAAAGCGCAAAGTAGTTCTCCCTTCTTTGATGACTCTCTTCGTGGCTTCCAGCCGAGAACAAGTAGAGAGCAGACATGTCCACACCCTATTTCGCTGTTTCCGTCATCGCCCTGGCGGTGTTCCACGCATTTTCCGGCGCCGCGACGGCCGCCACCACCGATACCGCCGCAGAGCAGGCCATGCCGGAAGTCATCGTCAGCGCCACCAAGGCGCGCGCCAACACCGCCTCGATCGCCGGCTTCGGCAACGCCCCGCTGCTGGAAACGCCGGCCTCGGTCAGCGTGCTGACGGCGCAGCAGATGCAGGACCTGCAAATCCGCTCGACCACCGACGCCGCCAAGTTCGATGCCAGCCTCAGCGATTCGTACAACGCGGTCGGCTACGCGGAGCAGTTCTCGATCCGCGGCTTCAAGCTCGATAACGCGTCGAGCTACCGCAAGGACGGCATGGCGATCCCCGGCGACACCCAGATCCCGCTGGAGAACAAGGAACGCCTGGAGGTGCTCAAGGGCCTGTCCGGGCTGCAGGCGGGCGTCTCGGCGCCGGGCGGCATCGTCAACTACGTCACCAAGCGCCCCACCGACACGCCGCTGCGCACCGTGGTGCTGGAGGCGCGCGAGCGCGGCACCTTGTACGGCGCCGTCGACGTCGGCGGCCGTTTCGAGGACAACCGCTTCGGCTACCGCGTCAACGTCGCCGGCGAGCGCCTGCGCTCCTACATCAAGGGCGCGGACGGCAACCGCAAGTTCGTCTCGGCCGCCTTCGACTGGCAAATCTCGCCGCAGGCGCTGCTGCAAATCGACGCCGACTACCAGAAAAAATCCCAGCTGACGGCGCCGGGCTTCCAACTGCTGAACAATACGACCTTGCCGGCGGTCGATCCCGACACGATGCTCAACGACCAGCCATGGAGCCGGCCGGTGGAAACCACCACCAGCAACGTCGGCGCGCGCTTCGAATACAAGTTCTCGCCCGACTGGAGCACCACCGTCAGCGCCAACCAGCACAATTTCAAACGCGACGACTACACCGCCTTCCCGTACGGCTGCGATGACCAGAAACTGGCCCCGGGCTATTGCGGCAACGGCGACTACGACGTCTACAACTACATCAGCCTGGGCGAGAAGAAGTCGCCATTGACGGTGCAGGCGCTGGTGCAGGGACGCTTCGCCACCGGCGCGCTCGCGCATGACTTCACCGGCGGCGCGTCGTTCTACAAGAACAGCGAAAAATGGGGCGACTACCTGTACGACTACTCGGGCGTCAGCAACATCTACCGCCCGGTCATCGTTCCGCCGGCCGAGGGCACCAGCGGTCCAGTGTCCGAACGCCGCCACAGCGACGAACGGGCGCTGTTCGCGCAGGATATCGTCAGCCTGAACGCGCAGCTCAAACTGCACGCCGGCGCGCGCTACGTGCAGGTCAAGCGCACCGAATACGTCGGCTTCAACGACGACGGCGTGCTGCTGCCGGATGCGCGGACCGACGTCGGTTTCTGGCTGCCGAACGTGGCGCTGGTCTACAGCGTGCGCCCCAACGTCTCGCTCTACACCTCGTACGCGCAAGGCCTGGAGCATGGCGGCATCGCGCCGATACAGACCCATAACGAAGGCCGCGCGCTGACGCCGTCCAAGTCCAAGCAGGTGGAAGTCGGCGTCAAGGCGGATATCCATCCGGACCTGAGCGCCACCGTGGCGTTGTTCGAGATCCGCAAGGGGCTGGAATACACCGATGCGCAGAAGTTCTTCGTGCGCAATGGCGAAGCCCGGAACCGTGGGCTGGAAATGGCGTTGAACGGCCGCGCCACGCGCGACTTGACGGTGGGCGTCTCGGCCACCGCGCTCAATACCCAGCAAAGCGACACCGGCCTGGCCAGGCTGGACGGCAAGCGCGTCACGAATGTCGCCGCGTTCAAATCGTCGGTGTATGCCGATTATGCGGTGCCGCAGGTGGACGGCTTGAAGCTGAACGCCAATTGGCAGTACTCGGGCAAGAAGGCGTTCGATCCGGAGAACACGGTGTTCGTGCCGAGCTACCATGTGCTGAATCTGGGCGCGTCGTACGCCACGCGCATCGCCGGCGTGTCGACGACGCTGCGCGCCAGCGTGAACAACGCGCTGGACAAGTTCTACTGGCGTGACGTCACGCCGGATCTGGGCGGGTATCTGATGCCGGGCGCCTCGCGCACCTTCCGCGTGTCGGCGCAGTTCGACCTGTAAGGCGTGCCTCGTCCGCTGCTCGTCGCACCGACACGTAGAAACACGTAGGGCGGATTAGCGGAGCGTAATCCGCCAATGCATGCGACGTCGGCGGCCCATGCATTGGCGGATTACGGCGTTCCGCCTAATCCGCCCTACGTGTTTCCGTGGCCCGCACGCATTTCACCTGCCCGCAGCGCGTCGATCACACGCCCGTGGCCAGCACGCGCTCCACCTGCGCCAGCCGCCGCTCCACCTCGCCCGACACCAGCACATACGGAATCCCGCGCGCCGCCAGCTCCTCCATCAACAAGCGGTTGATGGTCACGCTGACCTGCTCGCACTCCCTCTGCAACCCGTCCGCCACCCACGGGATATCCGGCGCGGTCACCACGGTCAGCGCATAGTCGCCCATATGCGTATCAGTCAGCCGCGCCAACCGATCGTCGACGCCACCAAAATAATGGCGGCTATAAACCGCCGTCATCAACGGCGCCGTATCGCAAAACAGATACCCGTCCGCCGCCAGCGCCGCCACGTCCTCGCGCTCGCGCTGCGTGGCGGCGATATGAAACTGGTCCGCCGCCACCGGCACCCTGCCCCGCACATCGACAAACTCCCGCAGATACTCCGGCACCCACAGCGTCCCGTGGCGCTGCGCCAGCGCGGCCGCCAACGTGGTCTTGCCGGAGGAAGCCGTCCCCAGTATCGCCACGCGCAGCGGCAACGCGGCCGCTGTCATTCCAGCACCAGCCTGCGATCGCCGGTGTCGTCCCCGCCGCCCGCGTCCATGCCCGCCGACTGCTGCCATGCGCGCAGACCAACCACCGCCATGCCGACGAACACCGCGTACAACACCGCCGTCAAGATCAAATGCTTGTGCAGATACAGGCCGACATACAACACATCGACAATGATCCAGACATGCCAGTTCTCGATCTTTTTACGCGACAGCAGCAGCTGCCCCACCAGGCTGCCGGCGGTCAGGAAACCATCGGAGCGCGGCACGTCGGTGTCGGTATAGGACTTGAGGAACCACGCCAGCAGCACGAAGCCGGCCAGCCAGGCCACGGCGGCGATCCAGCGTCCGCGCGCGTCGAGCGCGGTCACCGGCAGCCGGTCGTGGCGATCGTCGCCGTGCAGCCACTGGTACCAGCCGTAAATCGAGACGCCGATGAACACCAGTTGCAGCCCCATGTCCCCATACAGCCGCGAACCGTAGAACACCAGCCCATACGTGGCCGACGATATGATGGCGAACAGCCAGCCCCAATGGCTCTGGCGGATGTTGAGCCACA
>JBDSKP010000717.1:0-2527 GCA_039916925.1 Duganella sp. | reverse complement strand
CCATGCCCAGCAGGCCGTTTTCGCTGTGCAGGAACACCTCGCGCTCGGCCGGCAGGTAATTGGCGACCTTGGTCGGCAAGCCGATGCCCAGGTTGACGTAGGCGCCTTCGGGGATGTCCCGCGCCACGCGGGCGGCGATCTGGTCGCGGCTATATCGGTTAATAATATTACTCACGCACCCTCCTGCACCACGCGTTGAACGAAGATGCCCGGCGTGACGATCACTTCCGGATCGAGTTCGCCCAGCGGCACCACCTTGCGCACCTGTGCGATCGCCACTTTCGCCGCCATCGCCATGATGGGGCCGAAATTGCGCGCGGTTTTGCGGTACACCAGATTACCCCAACGGTCCCCCTGCAGCGCCTTGATCAGCGCGAAGTCGGCGTGGATCGGCGACTCCAGCACGTAGTGGCGGCCGTCGATCAGGCGCGTCTCCTTGCCTTCGGCCAGCAGCGTGCCGTAGCCGGTCGGCGTGAAGAAGCCGCCGATGCCGGCGCCGGCGGCGCGGATGCGCTCCGCCAGATTGCCCTGCGGTGTCAGTTCCAGCTCGATTTCGCCGGCGCGGTAAAGGGCGTCGAAATGCTGGGAGTCGGCCTGGCGCGGGAACGAGCAGATGATCTTGCGTACCCGTTTTGCCTTGAGCAGCGCGGCCAGTCCGGTGTCGCCGTTACCGGCGTTGTTGTTGACGATGGTGAGCTCGCGCGCGCCCTGCGCGATCAGCGCGTCGATCAGCGCCGATGGCATGCCCGCGTTGCCAAAGCCGCCGATCATCACGGTCGCGCCGTCATGAATGTCGGCGACCGCGCGCTCCAGTGATTCAAAAGTTTTATCGATCATATCTATGCCTTGATGATTCGTCGCCTGCCGGCCGTTTTACTTACTGTGCCTTATCCGTCATTGTGTGCGATAATCGAACTAATGATTGATTATCGCACAGCCAGTGTAGAACTTGCGCATGCCGTGGTCAAGAAAAACCGCCAATTAAATCCACCGTCTGCATTAAAATCACGCCATGTCAAAAGCCCCCCACCCCGAATCCAGCGCCGCCGAAGCGGACGACGAGCGCGAACCGACCATCGCCGAGCAGATCGACGCGATGACCGATCCCAGTTTCATGACCTCCCTGGCGCGCGGACTGGCGGTGGTGCAGGCCTTCAGCGATTCGCGCAAGCCCCAGACCATCGCCAACATCAGCCAGAAAACCGGCATTCCGCGCGCCGCCGTGCGGCGCTGCCTGCACACGCTGCGCGAACTCGGTTATGTGGACGCGGAGCTGAACAACTTCTCGCTGCGCCCCAAGGTGCTCACGCTCGGTTATTCCTACCTGTCGTCGACGCCGCTGACGGTGTCGGCCCAGCCCTACCTGAACGACATCAGCCGCACGCTCAACGAATCGAGTTCAATGGCCGTGCTGGAGGACGGCGAAGTGCTGTACGTCGCGCGCGCGTCCACCGCGCGGGTGATGTCGGTGGCGCTCAATACGGGTAGCCGGCTGCCGGCCTATTGCACCTCGCTGGGCCGGGTGATGCTCGCGCATCTGCCGCCCGATGAGCTGGAGCGGTACCTCGCCAAGACCAAGCTGCGCGCGATGACGGAGAACACGGTCACCAATCCCAAGCGCCTGCGCGAGATCCTGGCCGACGTGCGCCGTGACGGTTATGCCATCAACGATGAGGAACTGGAGTTGGGCCTGCGGTCGATCGCGGTGCCGGTGCGCGGCGCGTCCGGCCAGGTGCTGGCGGCGCTGAACGTGGGCGCGCAAGCGGCCCGCGTCAGCGTCAAGCAGCTGGAGAAGGAGTTCTTGCCGGTGCTGCTGCGCGGTGCGCAGGAGTTGGCGATTCTGCTGCCGTGATTCAGCATGGGCCGCTGGGGGCGCGGGCGTGGCGGATTACGCTGCGCTAATCCGCCCCACGTGTCTCCGCGCATGATCGCCGGCCGTCGTCGGCTAACGCGTGGGCGGATTAGGCGGTACGCCGTAATCCGCCATGGGCCGCCAATACCGCGTTTAGAAGCTGTGGCGTAAACCGGTCATCACGCCGTTCTGGGTTTTGCCCACGCCGACGGTGCCGCCGGCATCCAGCGCGACGGCCGACAGGCCGCTGTTCTTCATGCGGCCGATGCCGCCGTAGACCGCTGTGCGCTTGGAGAAGTAATACGTAAGCCGTGCTACCAGCAAGGTGGCGTCCGCGCTGCTGTTCTTCACATCACGCTTGGCGACCTGCGTATCGAGCGTGGTCAGTGGCGTGATCGGATAGCTCAAGCCCAGGAAGTACAAGTCCGATTCCGTCAGGCCGGTGGCGGCACGCGTGGTGCGATCGACCACGCCGGCGCCGATCTTGCCCTCGCCGACCTTGACGTAACCGTTGACGGTGATGCGCTTGTCGCTGTTGTCGCTGCTCGTCAGGCCGCCGGCCGCGCCGGTGTTCCCGTACATGATGTCATAGGACGCGTTCAAACCGAAAGCCGGAATCTCGTAGCCGAACAAGCCGGTGACCTGGCGGCAGGCCTTGGAATTGCCGGCCACTTC
>JBDSKP010000716.1:0-6336 GCA_039916925.1 Duganella sp. | reverse complement strand
CGCCGCCGTGGCCCTTGGCCAGCGCCACCGGCACGGCGATCAGCAGCAGCGCGCCCAGCACGGCCAGCAGGCCGGCAGCGACCAGTTGCGCGCGCCGCCCGGCCGTGTCCAGGCAGACGGCCGTGAGCAAGGCGATCGCCGGGAACACCGGCACGATGTAGCCGGGCAGCTTGGAGCTCGAGCAGCTGAAAAAGAACACGATGAACACGGCCCAGATCAGCAGCAGCAGCCGTGGCTGGAAGCGGCCGGGCTGACGCGCGAAGCCGGCGGCCAGGCTGTGCGGCAAGAACCCCAGCCAGGGCACCACGCCGGGCAGCAACAGCGCGATGAAGTAGTACCACGCCCCCTCGCGCCGGTGGCCGGTGGTCAGGAAGCGTTCGAAATGCTCGTGGATGAAGAAGAAATGCGGCTGCTCCGGGTTGCGCAGGCCGACCAGGATGAACCACGGCGCGGCGATCGCGACAAACAGCAGCAAGCCCTTGCCGATGTGCAGCCGGCGCCAGATGTGCCAGTCGCGCGCGGCGGCCGTGTAGAGCACCAGCACGGCGCCCGGCAGCACGATGCCGACCAGGCCCTTGGCCAGCACCGCCAGCGCCATGGCGGCCCAGGCGGCCAGCATCCAGGCGCGCCGTTCGCCGTCGGCGGCACCGTCGCGCTGGGCGATGAGCACGCCGGCCAGGGCGGCGGTCATCATTCCCGCCAGGCTCATGTCGAGCGAACTGATCTGGCTGCAGGCCAGCCAGAACAGGCTCGACGCCAGCACCAGGCCGGCGTACAGCCCGACCCGCGGAGAAAACACCACGCGCCCGGCCCACGCGGTCATCAGCACGCCGAAGATGCCGGACAAGCCGGTCCACAGGCGCGCCTGCCATTCGCCCAGGCCGAACAGGCTGAACGTCAACGCGTTCATCCACGTCTGCAGCGGCGGCTTCTCGAAATATTTGATGCCGTTCAGGCGCGTGGTGATCCAGTCGCCGCTGGCGAACATCTCGCGGCCCATCTCGGCGTAGCGGCCCTCGTCCGGCGGCACCAGGGTGCGCACGCCGAGCGCGTACAGCGTGACCAGGATGAACGCGCCCACCAGCAGCCACACCAGCGCGCGCGACTCGTGCAGCGCCTTGCCGCCGGATAGCGGCGCCGCCCGCGCCGGCCGCCGTCGCGTCGCGCGGGCGTCCTTCAGCACGTCCGGTGTCATCGCGGCGCCCCCGGCGCGGCCAGCACCGCCTTGACGGCGGCGACCGCGCGTTCGACGTCGGCGGTCGTCATCGCATAAAACATCGGCAACGTCACCGTCAGGCGGCCGACGCGCTCTGCGACCGGGAACATGCCGTCGGCGAAGCCGCGCTCGCGGTACAGGCTGAACAGGTGGATCGCCGCGTAGTGGAAGCCGGTGCCGATGCGCAGGCGCGCCATCGCCTCCATGAAGTCGGCGCGCGTGCCGGGTCCGCGGTCGGGCAGGACGATCTGGAACAGGTGCCAGTTGCTGTGTTCGAAATCGGCCACCGGCAGTTGCGCGCCGGTGGCGGCCTCGAAACCGTCGCCGAACTGCGCGAAATAATGCCGCGCCAGCGCGCGCCGGTGCGCGGTGACCGCCTCGATGTTGGTGAACTGGCCCAGGCCGATGGCCGCCATGATGTCGCTCATGTTGTATTTACCGCCCAAGACGTCGACGTCGATGCCGTCGACGCCGCTGCGGGTGACGCCTTGCAAACGGTACTTTGCCGCCAGCGCCGCCTCGTCGGCGTCGTTGAGCACCAGGCAGCCGCCCTCGCCCGTGGTCAGGTTTTTATTGGCTTGAAAGCTGAAAGAGACCAGGTCGCCGAACGCGCCCACGCGCCGGCCGCGCCAGCGCGATCCGAACGCCTGCGCCGCGTCCTCCAGCACGCGCAGCCCGTGCCGGCTGGCGATGTCGTACAAGCGGTCCATGTCCACCGGCAGTCCGGATAGATGAACCGGAATCAGCGCGCGCGTGCGCGGCGTGATGGCAGCCTCCAGCCGGTCGAGATCGATGTTGCGGGTGACCGGGTCGATGTCGGCGAACACCGGCGTCGCGCCGACGGCGAGGATGACGTTGGCCGTGGCCGGCCACGAGATCGGCGTGGTGATCACCTCGTCGCCGGGGCCGATGCCGGCCACGCGCAGCGCGATCTCCATCGTGCAAGTACCCGAATTGAAAGTCAGTACGGGACGTCCGCCGAAGTACGCCGACAGCTGCTCCTCGAAGGCGCGCACCTTGGGACCGCTGGTGATCCAGCCGGAGCGCAGCACGTCGCCGACGGCGGCGATGGTCGCTTCGTCGATGGAGGGTTGGGAAAACGGCAGGAATGGCGGGTCTTGTTGGTCGTGGGTCATGGGCGGGGACCGCCTTGCGAAGCGGCGTGGGTGGAATGTGCCGCACGGCGGGACTGGCATGGGCCTGCGGAGCTATGCCACGAAATCGTTTTTTTTGAGACCACGCTGATTTTCTTGATATGAAAACCCGCAGTCTACCCGATCTCTCGTTAAGGAAACGTTAAAACTGAACGAAAAAAAGCTGGGATCGCCGCCAGCCAAAGACCACGGAGACAACCGGAAATGTCACTGTCATATTGCCGTCATCGCGCTGTCACATCGGCCGCGGTCGATAGCAAATCGCTAGCGAAGTCAAAGCCGGCGTTCGCTGGCCGCGTCGAACAGCGAGAGCCGCGCGGTGCCGATCGAAAACGCGATGTCCTTGTCGGCCTCGATGACCTGCTGGTCCCGCACCATGCCGGCGACCTGGGTGCCGTGGAAGTCCAGCCATACCACGCGGTGCGCGCCCATCGCCTCGACCAGCGATACGCCGGCGCGCGCGGCGCCGGCGGCGCCACCGAGGTTGCCGATGTCGATGTCCTCCGGCCGCACCCCCAGCACGCAATCGCGCGCGCCGGCCGGCGGCTGGCCGAATCGATAGTCGCTCACATCGATTGCAAGATGCTCGTTGCGGAACAGCGTGCGCCCGCCTTGCCGCTCCAGCCGGCCCGTGAACAAATTCATGCCCGGCGAGCCGAGGAAGGTGGCGACGAACAGGTTGGCCGGCGCGTCGTAGATATTGGCCGGGGTGTCGAACTGCTGCACCGCGCCGCCGTTCATCACCGCCATGCGCTGGGCCAGCGTCATCGCCTCGACCTGGTCGTGGGTCACGTAGATCATCGTCGCGCCGAGCTGCTTGTGCAGCTGTTTGAGTTCGCGCCGCAGTTCCGTGCGCAGCTTGGCGTCGAGATTCGACAGCGGCTCGTCGAACAGCATCACGCCGGCCTCGCGCACGATGGCGCGGCCGATGGCCACGCGCTGCCGCTGGCCGCCGGACAGGTTGGCGGGCTTGCGCTTCAACAGAGGCCCCAGCTGCAGCATGTCCGACGCGCGCGACACGCGGCGCGCGATCTCCGCCTTGGGCGTGCCGTTGATGCGCAGGCCGAACGACATGTTGTTCTCGACGTTCATGGTCGGGTACAACGCGTACGACTGGAACACCAGCGCGATGCCGCGGTCCTTGGGATCGGCCCAGGTCATGTCCTTGCCGCCGATCTCGATCTGGCCGCCGGTGGTGTCGATCAGGCCCGCGATGCTGTGCAACAGCGTCGATTTGCCGCAGCCCGAAGGCCCGAGCAGCACCACGAACTCGCCGGACTTGACGTCGAGGTCGAGCGATTCGATGATCTTGGTGCCGCCCAACTGAATCTGCAGATTGCGTATCGCTACATTAGACATGATGATCCCTTTCGACCCTTGACCTTAGCCTTTGACCGCGCCGGAGGCGATGCCGCGCACGAACCAGCGGCCGGAGATGAAATACAGCGCCAACGGCACCAGCGACGTCAGTATCGTCGCCGCCATATTGACGTTGTACAGACGCTCGCCGGTGGTGGTATTGATAATGTTATTGAGCTGGACCGTCATCGGCAGGTGCTCCGAGCCGGCGAACACCAGGCCAAGCAGGAAGTCGTTCCAGATCCCGGTCACTTGCATGATCATGGCCACCACGATCACCGGCGTCGACATCGGCAGCATCAACTGCAGGAAGATGCGCCAGAAACCGCCGCCGTCGATGCGCGCAGCCTTGAACAGCTCCAGCGGCAGCGCCGCGTAGTAGTTCCGGAACAGCAGCGTCATGACCGGCATGCCGAAGATGGTGTGGATCAAAACGATGCCCGGCAGGGAGCTGAACAGATTGACCGACGCCAGCACCCGCACCAGCGGGTACACCATCACCTGCGCCGGGATGAAGGCGCCCATCATCAGGATCGCGAACAGCACGCCGGCGCCGCGCGGACGCCAGAACGACAGCGCGTAGCCGTTGACGGCGCCGATCGCGATCGACAGGATGGTGCTGGGCACGACGATGGCGACCGAGTTCCAGAAGCCGCCGCGTATGCCCGCGCATTCCAGCCCGGTGCAGGCCGAGCGCCACGCTTGCGCCCACGGTTCCAGCGTGGCCTTGACCGGCAGCGCGAACAAGGTGCCGAGCCGGATCTCCTCCATCGGCTTGACCGACGTCACCAGCATCACGTACAGCGGCAGCAGGAAGAACAGCGCCGCCACGATCAGAAAGGCGTAGACGCCGGCGCGCGCGGGGGTCCACGCCAGCGCCCTGCGGCGCGGGCGCGCGACCGGCGCCGGGGCGATATCGCTGTCGTTGGCGGCGGCGCCGGCCACGACGGCCACCGCGATGACGGCCTTTTCCTGTTTTACGACATAAGCCATCACACCCCCTTGCCGGCGCGGCGGCCGCGCGCATCACGCACGTAATACAGCGGCACCACGATCGCCAGCACGGTGGCCAGCAGCACGATCGACGCGGCCGAGGCCAGCCCGATATTGGCGCGGCCGAACAGATAATCCATGATGAACTTGGCCGGCACCTCGCTGGCCGTGCCGGGGCCGCCCTGCGTCATCGCGACGACGGCGTCGAACACCTTCACCACCATCACGAACAGCAGCACGAAGGCGGTCGACACCGAAGGTCCGAGCATCGGCAGCACGATGCTAAGGTAGACGCGCCAGCGCGGGATGCCGTCGATGCGCGCCGCCTTCCACAATTCCTCGTCGATGCCGCGCAAGCCCGACAGCATCAGCGCCATCACCAGGCCGGACGCCTGCCACACGGTGGCGATGACGATGGTGTAGATCGCCATGTCCTGGTCGACGATCCAGTCGAACCTGGCCCCGGCGAAGCCCAGCTTGCGCAGCGCCTCCTGGATGCCCAGTTCCGGATTGAGTATCCACTGCCACACCAGGCCCGTCGCCACGAACGACATCGCGTACGGGTACAGGAAGATGGTGCGCAGCGCGCCCTCGGCCATCACCTTCTGGTCGATGAACACGGCCAGCAGGAAGCCGATGACCAGGCAGGCGGCGACGAACAGCGCGCCGTAGACGACGACGTTTTGCAGCGACAGCAGCCAGCGCTCGTTGTTGAACAGGCGGATGTACTGCGAGGCGCCGACGAAATCGCTGTTGGGGAAGGTGCGCGAGCTGCTGACCGACACGCGCGCCGTCCACAGCATGGTGCCGAGATAGGCCAGCAGCACCGTCAGCGCCATCGGCACCAGCGCCAGATAGGCGGCGACCGACACGCCGCGGCGCTTCCTCATGAAGACTTGGGGCACGGCTTTATTCATGGCCTAGCCGTCCTTCAGCGCGCGGGCGAAGGCTTTTTGGGCGTCGTCGGCCGACTGGTTCTTGTTCCAGTAACTGGTCAGCACGTCCTGCAGCGCGCCGGTGGTGTCCGGCGTGGCCAGCATTTCCGAATTGGGCAGCTGGCGGCTTTTATCGCGGATGATGGCCAGGCCCTGGCGCGCGCAGATGTCGAGCGACGACTGGTCGACGTCGCCACGGATCGGTATCGCGCCCTTGCGGGCGTTGAACGCCACCTGCGCGGCCGGCGACGTCACCACCGTCGCCAGCAGCTTTTGCGCCTTGATGGCGGTGGCGTCGGCGGTCTTGGGGAACACGAAGGCGTCGCCGGCGACGATGTATGGCGACCGCGGGCCGAAGCCCGGGAAGCAGCCGAAGTCCCGTCCCGCCACCTGCCCGGCCGACGAGAACTCGCCCTTGGCCCAGTCGCCCATGATCTGCACGCCGGCCTTGCCGCTGACGACCATCGCGGTGGCGTCGTTCCAGTTCCGGCCCGGCGAACCGGCGTCGACGAACGCCTTGAGCTTCTTGAAGTCGACCAGCACCTGCCGGAAGGCCGGCGACATCACGGCCTTCTGGTCGCGGTCGCGGTACACCTTCAGATACAGGTCGGCGCCGCCGACCATCGCGAAGATGGCGTCGAAGGTGATCTTCTCCTGCCAAACCTGGCCACCGAAGGCC
>JBDSKP010000715.1:0-4477 GCA_039916925.1 Duganella sp. | reverse complement strand
AGATAAGCGGATCCTGAACATATCGGTTTCAGCTCCTTTAATGTCGCTATCACTTGCCTACTGAGCGGTACTTGATGCCCTCTGTCACGCCGCCCTTTTTCCTCCGTTGGCATCTTCATACGCTCAGGCGGTACAGTCCATATGGCATTTTCGAGATCAAATTCCAGCCAACGTGCATGGATCAGCTCTCGCTTACGCACAAACGTGAGCAACAGCAGCAATGCAGCGGCTTTAGTCGTGAGGTAGCCAGGATAAGCGTCAAGCGAAACAAGAAAATCGGGAAGATCGCCAGATCTCAACCACGCCCGATGCGCTTTTGGCTGTATCTCCCCTTCAGCCCAGCCAACAAGGCCCTTGGCAACGTTGAATGACACCTTTAGCTTTCGTTTTCCATAATCGAAGACTTGCACGGCCGTTTGACGCACTCGGTCAGCAGTCTTAGCGCCCGACCTAGTCATGCTCTTTTCAAGCACCGACAGCAACGTCTCACTGCTGATCTCTGCCAAGGGAAGGTTTCCGATAAATGGTGAAAGATCGCGACGGAGATAAAGACTGTGCGCCTGCCTCCACACTTCTGATCGCCGAGCCTCTTTCCCCTCATACCAAGCCTTCGCTACATCGTCAAAAGTATTGTTCAACAAATGCTGGCGTTCAAGCTTTAGCACTTTCTTTGCACGAGCAGGGTCTCCGCCATTTGCTAGGTTAGTACGGGCCTCCAAATGCTTTTTACGCGCTAACGAAAGCGCCACCTCCGGGTAGCGACCAAGGGTGATTGTTGCTCGCTTCCCACCAATCCGATAGTCGTATCGCCAGGACTTTAATCCGTTCTCGGTCACGTAGAGGTACAGCCCCTTCTCGTCGAAGAACTTCTGCGGCTTTCCTGTAACCTCTAGCGCTTTCACGGCCCTATCCGTCAACTTGACGGTATTTTTTGATGTCGGTATATTCATACCGTCAATAATACCGCCAAAGTTTCATCGGATCAATATGTCTTATACTGTCCGCCAGAAGTATAGATCGTTGTTTATTATGGACTTTTCAATTACCGCCGACGACACCGGACACTGAAACCATTCGTTCCACGTAGCGGGCGATCAGGTCGATTTCCAGATTGACTTGCTTGCCGACGCTCAGGTGCTTCAAGGTCGTCACGGCGATGGTGTGTGGAATCAGGTTGATCGAGAACTGGCACACCAGATCGGCGCCGGTGCCGATATCGGTCACGCGGTTGACGGTCAGCGACACGCCGTTGACGACGATCGAGCCCTTGAAGGCCAGGAACTTGGCCAGGTGGTGCGGCGCCTCGACGACCAACTCCCATGACTCGCCCACCGCCTCGAACTTGCGCACCACGCCCAGGCCGTCGACGTGGCCGGTCACGAGGTGGCCGCCGAGGCGCTCGCTCAAGGTCACGGCTTTTTCCAGATTCACCTCGGTCGGCGTGTCGAGGCCGACGGTGCAGTTGAGGCTCTCGCGCGAGACGTCCACGCTGAAGTGGGTGTCATCCTTGGCCACCACGGTCATGCAGGCGCCGTTGAGGGCGATCGAATCGCCCAGCGCGACGTCGGCAAGCGGCAGGCCGCCGGCATTGACGTCGAGGCGCACGCCCGCGAAGGAGCCGCCTTCCAAAGGTTTGACCGATTCAATTTTGCCGACGGCGGCGACGATTCCAGTAAACATGTGAGTGCAATCTTAAAGATGGGTGAATCTTGCAAGGATACGCAAATCCGTGCCGATCTGCTTAACCTCGTGAAATTTCAGGCGGCGCTGCAGCGACAAGTCGGTCAGCGCCGGCAACGCGAACATGCCCTGGGCGTCGCCGATCAGGCTCGGCGCCAGGTACAGCAGCAGCTCGTCGACGCAGCCCTCGCGGATCAGCGAGCCGTTGAGCTTGCCGCCCGCCTCGACATGCAACTCGTTGATCTGGCGCCGGGCCAGCTCGCGCATCAGTTCCGGCAGATCGACCTTGCCGGCGGCGTTGGGTAGCAGGATGACCTCTGCGCCGGCCTCGCGCAGCGCCGCCTCCTTGTCCGGATCGGCGACCGCCGCCACGATCCACGTGCCGCCGCCCTCCAATATCCTGGCGGACAGGCTGATATCGAGCTTGCTGTCGACCACGATGCGGCGCGGCTGGCGCGGCGTCTCGACCGCCCGCACCGTCAATTGCGGATCGTCGGCCTTGACGGTGCCGATGCCGGTCAGGATGGCGCAGGCGCGCGCGCGCCACGCATGGCCGTCGGCGCGCGCCTCCGGCCCGGTGATCCATTGGCTCGTGCCGTTGTGCAGCGCCGTCATGCCGTCCAGGCTGGCGGCGGTCTTCATGCGCACCCAAGGCAGGCCACGCGTCATGCGCGAGAAGAAGCCGATGTTCAATTCATAAGCTTGCTCGGCCAGCAGGCCGGTGCTGGTCTCGATACCGGCCGCGCGCAACTTGGCCAGGCCCTGCCCGGCGACCAGCGGATTCGGGTCTTCCATGGCCGCCACCACGCGGCCGAGGCCGGCGCGCACCAGCGCGTCCGAGCACGGCGGCGTGCGGCCGAAGTGGTTGCACGGCTCGAGGGTGACGTAGGCGGTGGCGCCGCGCACGTCATGGCCGCGCGCCTGCGCATCCTTGAGCGCCTGGATTTCGGCGTGGTCGCCGCCGGCGCGCTGGGTCACGCCGGCGCCGATGACCAGGCCGTCGCGCACGATCACGCAGCCGATGTGCGGATTGGGCGCCGTCGTGTACAGGCCCTTGGCGGCCCATTCCAGCGCCAGCGTCATGCCTTCGAGATCGTTGCTGATGTTCACGTTGTCCTTAATCGTTGAGTACGCCGGCCGCAACCGCAGCCTGCGCCATTATAAGCAAATAGAAATTTAGTCGTTTCAACATGCCCAACCCGTCCAGACCCCATATTTACAACGCATTCAAATATTGTTGCGTTTTGGTTTGTACTGAAAAGCTCAGATTTTCGCCCAAGAGCTTCGCCCGGCATTCTCCGCCAATACGCCGACTTGTGACAATTGAATAGATTCCCAGTTGTTAATTTTTCATACAATCATACTCTTGCGCACGAAGAAATAGCCCGTACGTCATCCGATCCGTGCCTGTGGACTCCGGCTAAAACTATACTACCCATGATTTTTTGAACCTAAGGACCACCAGTGGGCAACGACCATTCACCTCCGCCGTATCGCGAGATTTTTCAAGATTTGGTGGTCGATTATTTAATAGCAAAAGGTGTACGGCCAGAATGCCCTAGTTGTGGTCACGGCCTTAACGAGATTCACGTACGTGCCAATGGGAGTGTGACAGTAGTATCCATGCCTGGCATTGATACCTCAGACCGCGGCACAGCGTTGATGAACCCGCATAGTGGTAGTTTGGTCATAATCTGTGAATGCGAGAATTGCGGGCATTTTAGACACTTCTCCTATCCCAGGATTTTGGCATGGGTATCTGAGAGGAAGCCAACTCGTGAGTAACGTCTCAAAAGGCCCGTGGGCTACAAAAAAGGATGACCGCACTCCGATTGACGGTGGCGGGGAACCGCCCTATGATGGGGATATGGAAAAACGCGTCGAAAAACTGGAAGCCGATCTTACCGCGATCAAAATCGATATCGCGGTGATCAAGGCCAATGGCGCTACCAAGGCCGACGTGGCGGAACTGAAAGGCGCTACCAAAACCGACATCGCAGAGGCAAAAACTGCAATCATCATGTGGGTGGTCAGCGCGATCTTCATTGCGCAGCTGCTGCCCTCACTCCTCAAGATGTTCGTCAAGTAACCGATGAGCCCGCTTAGCGCGGGCTTTTTTACGCGCGCACACAACCGCAAGTAACGCGGCCCAGCCGCTTGCGATTTCACCACGGGCTGCGGCGGCCCGATCAGCGATTGCTGCGCCGGCGGCCCGTGGAGCGGATCGGGGGGCCACCACCTCGACGCCCGCCTGCACAACCCAGAGTTATCGTAGATGTTCGAGTCACTCAATCCTCCAGGAATATGGGCATGCCGCCCCTTTTCATAGGTTGCCGAAATGCGCTAAACGTCAGGGCCGCGTAGACCGTCGCTCTGCCGATGCCATTAATCATTGACACCGCCGCAATTGACGCGGTCGACGGCCGGGTCGCACACGCGCAGCCGGCCCAGCATGTTGATTTTGATGTTGCGTGCGTCGCTGCCCCGCGCCAGCGACAGCGTGCCCCAGCGCGCGGCAAGGCTGTTGCTCGCGCTGCAACTGCGTCCCGCGCCGTTATAGGCCAGATAGAGCGGCGTTGCACCGGCTGAAAAGGCGGAAACCAGCGTCATCCCCTCCGGCAGCGGCCCGTGCTGAAAAAGGCGCTGTTCACCGGCATCGGGCCGGCGGTTGCCGTTGTCGTCGATAAACACCACCCAACCCTTGGCCCAGTTCATGCCGCTCGCCTCGAGCGGCCCCAGCATGACTGTGCCGCCCCGCGCAATCGCGTGCGAGCGGGTCAAGTCGATGGCGGCGACC
>JBDSKP010000714.1:0-11802 GCA_039916925.1 Duganella sp. | reverse complement strand
GCACCTGGCCGCCGAAACGCTCGGCCAGCACGCCGGTCTTGATGCCTTTGCGGGCGGCGTAGACGGCGGCCGCCGCGCCGGCGGGACCGCCGCCGACGATCAGCACGTCGAACACGTCTTTCTTGCTCAGCTCGGCGGCCTGGCGGGCGCCGGCGTTGGTGTCGAGCTTCGCCAGGATCTCTTCGACGTTGGTGCGGCCCTGGCCGAAATGCTGGCCGTTCAGGAACATCATCGGTACCGCCATGATCTGGCGCTCTTCGACTTCTTTCGGGAACACTCCGCCGTCGATGGTGGTGACCTTGATGCGCGGGTTAATCACCGACATCGCGTTGAGCGCCTGCACCACTTCCGGGCAATTGTGGCAGGTCAGCGAGATGAAGGTTTCAAACGCGTAATCGCCATCCAGATTGCGGATCTGCTCGATCACGGCGTCGTCGAACTTGATGGTGTGGCCGCCGACCTGCAGCAACGCCAGCACCAGCGAGGTGAATTCGTGGCCCATCGGGATGCCGGCGAAGCGCACGCCGATATCGGTGCCGGGGCGGTTAATGCTGAACGACGGTTTGCGTTCGGCGTCGTCGGTGCGCTTGACCAGCGTGATGTTGTCGCTCAACAGGACGATTTCCTGGAGCAGTTCTTCCATCTCGCGGGCTTTGGCGCTGTCATCGAGCGATGCGACGATCTCAATCGGTTGCACCACTTTTTCCAGGTAGGTTTTCAACTGGGCTTTGAGATTTGCATCCAACATGATTTTTTCTTCCTTTTTACAAATATTTAGGCGTATGCCGGGCCGGACGCCCGGTCCGGCATCGCGGTAACTACTTGTGTGCTGCGTTGCTGTGCAACTTAGATCTTGCCGACCAGGTCCAGCGATGGGGTCAGGGTCGCCGCGCCTTCGGTCCATTTAGCCGGGCAGACTTCGCCTGGGTGGGAAGCGACGTACAGCGCGGCTTTGACTTTGCGCAGCAGCTCGGAAGCGTCGCGGCCGATGCCGTTGTCGTGCACTTCCAGCACTTTGATCTGGCCTTCTGGATTGATGACGAAGGTGCCGCGCAGTGCCAGGCCTTCTTCTTCGATCATGACTTCGAAGTTGCGCGACAGCGTGCCGGTCGGGTCGCCGATCAGTGGGTAGTTGACTTTCTTGATCGCGTCGGAGGTGTCGTGCCAAGCCTTGTGCGCGAAGTGGGTGTCGGTCGACACGCCGTAGACGTCCACGCCCAGCTTGGCGAATTCAGGCTGGTGATCGGCCAGGTCTTCCAGTTCGGTTGGGCACACGAAGGTGAAGTCGGCCGGGTAGAACATCAGAACGGACCACTTGCCCTTCAGGGATTCGTCGCTCACGTCGATGAACTTACCGTTAGCGTATGCGGTTGCCTTGAATGGTTTTACTTGGGTATTGATCAGAGACATAGTGGTTTCCTCGTAGGGGTTGTGAATCATTGAGACGCCAGTGTACGGCTTTTTACCCCATATGCAAAATTGATTGTTCCAATAGTTTCAATTTGTTTTAACTATGACGCGGGCATATGGGATAGCTATTATCGCCGTTCCGGCGGGACGCCGTCGGCGCCTTACTTTTTGGCACGCCAACACCCGCAAGGGGTCAAATGACAGAAAGGCAAGGGAATTCGAGGAGGAGAGGACCGACGACGTAATCGCCATGCAAGGGCCGCAGGGACCCGCGCCCCACGCGCACTGGCGTGTCGAAATCAATTCTGGCAGCGGTATTTCCCGACACGGTTCCCGGGGTCAAGTGAGCCTCAACTCCGACGGGTAAGCGGGGGATGGCCTCCTGCGCCCAATAGAGTAAACATCCCCTGCCCGCGCCTGACGTGAAAACGAATATAAGTCCGGGGGAAACAGTACGTGAGTCGTGCCGCTGTAGCTTTCCTGCACCATTCCCGAGTTCAACATCGCGTCGGATTCAAACGTCGACATCCAGCGGTCCACCGTTATGAGCTTAATTGTAGTCCCGGTCTTCATTTTTAGGAGGAGTGCTATCGAAATGCGCTTCGATGAACTTTACCTATCCCCGCAGCCAGGACTATGACATCACGCAGACTTAAGAAAGGCGTCGAACTCCTCGGCCGGCATCGGCTTGGCGAACAGATAGCCCTGGCCGTAGTCGCAGCCGGCCGCCGCCAGCAGGTCGCGCTGCTCGGGCGTCTCGACGCCCTCGGCGATCACCTTCAGGCCCAGCTTGTGCGCCATGACGATGATCGCGCCCGACAAGGCCATGTCGCTCGAGTCGGGCGCCAGGTTGCGCGTGAACGAGCGGTCGATCTTCAGGTAGTCGATGTCGAATTTCTTCAGGTACGACAGCGACGAGTAGCCGGTGCCGAAGTCGTCCAGCGCCACCTGGATGCCGGCGTCGCGCAGCTGCAGCAGCTTGTTGCTGACGGCCGTGTTGGCGTCGAGCAGCAAGCCCTCGGTGATCTCGACCACCATCGATTGCCCCGGCAGCCCGAGCGCCCGCAGGTGCTCGAGCCAGGCCTCGTAGCTGCCGTCCTCGCGCTGGAATTCCAGCGGCGACTGGTTGACGCTGACCTGGAAATCGGCCTGGTGCTCGCGCCGCCAGCGCCGCACCCACTGCGCCGACTCGCGGAACACCCATTCGCCGATGTCGCAGATCAAACCGCTCGCCTCGGCCAGCGGGATGAACTCGAGCGGGCTGACGACGCCGCGCTGCGGGTGGTTCCAGCGGATCAGCGCCTCGGCCTTGTGCACGCGCCCGCTCTCGAGGTGCACGATCGGCTGGAAGTACAGCGCGAGCTGGCCGCCGGCGAGCGCGCCGCGCAAATCGTTGGTCAGGCGCATGCGGTTGAGCGCGGCCACCTGCAGCGCCGGCGTGAAGAAGCTGTAGCGGTTGCGCCCGGCCCCCTTGGCCGCGTACATCGCCTGGTCGGCGTGCTTGAGCAGGTCGCCGATGTCGAGCGCGTCGTCCGGATACAGCGTGATGCCGATGCTGGCCGACACGAACGCCTGCTCCTGCCCCAACGCGAACGGCGCGCGCAGGCTGTCGAGGATTTGCTGGGCGATCAGCTCGACACGGTCGGTCTGGCCCAGCGTCGACAGGATCACGGTGAATTCGTCGCCGCCCAGGCGCGCCACCGTGTCCGACTTGCGCACGCAGGCGCCGATGCGGCGCGCCGCGTCCACCAGCAGGATGTCGCCCTGATGGTGGCCGAGCGTGTCGTTGACCTCCTTGAAGTGGTCGAGGTCGATGAACAGCACGGCCAGGCTGGAGCGCTCGCGCTGGCTCTTGACGATGTCGTGCGCCAGCCGGTCGTGGAACATGCGCCGGTTGGGCAGCTGCGTGAGCGTGTCGAAGTTGGCCTGCTGCCAGATCAAGGTCTCGCTGTGCTTCTTGGCCGTGACGTCCTCGATCATGCACAGGTGGTGCGGATGGCCGGGCGCCTCGGTGTCGAGCACGGTGACCGCCATCTCGATCCAGGCCGTGTCGCCGTTGGGCCGGAACATGCGGCTGGTGGCCTTGAAGCCGCTCTGCCGCTGCGCCGTCAACAGCGCCATCTGCGCCTTGATCTGGGCGGCGTCGTCCGGGTGGGCGATGTCGAGCCAGCGGCCGGCGCGCAGCTCCTGCTGCGGGCGGCCGACGATGTCGAGGTAGCGCTGGTTCAGGTCGCGGTACTCGTAGCTGACCGAGTCGATCAGCGCGATGCCCAGCGGCGAGGCCTCGAACATCGTGCGGAAGCGCTGTTCGCCCTTGCGGATGGCGTCGAGCGCGCGCTTGCGCTCGCGCGCCAGCAGGCTGAAATGGACCGCCGCCGCCAGCACCAGCGCCACCGCGACCGCGCCCAGCACCCGGTACAGCCACACCAGGCTGCCGCGCTTGTCGTCGCCGTCGTACAGGAAGCCGTCGAAGCTGACCGCCTTCGGCAGCATGCCCAGGCCGGCGTAGACGTCGGCGATGTGGCGCCAGCGCTCCGGGTTCATGTAGCCGATCTCGACGAGCACCGGCTGCACCAGCCCGACCATCTGGCGCGCCTCGTACAGCAGGTGGGCGCGGTCGTTGCGGCGCGAATACTTGTTCAGGATCAGGTCGACGGTCTCCTCCTGGTGGCCCATCGCCCATTGCCAGCCGCGCATGCTGGCGGCGCGGAAGGCGCGCGCCCGGGCCGGATGGCTGGCGATCTCGCGCTCGCTGGTGAACAGGTTGTCGCCGTAGAAGTCGATGCCGACCGCGCGCGGGCTGTAGAGGTCGTAGGGAAAGCCGACCCGGTCGAACAAGTCGGGCTCGTTGGTGGTGTAGACCGCCATGGCGTCGACCCTGCCGTCGATCAGGTCGCGCGGATCGAAGCTGGGCGCGACGCGCTGGATGCTGCCGACCGGCACCCCCTCCTTGGCCAGGTAGGCCAGCAGCTCGTCGGTGTTGCCGGCTTCGTCGCTGAGCGAGCCGATCATGGCCCGCTTGCCGATCAGGCGCCGGATGTCGGGCTCGCCACCGGTCTGGCGCATCGCCAGCCCGAACGGCGAGTGCTGGAAGATCACGCCCAGCACCACCACCGGTTTGCCGGCCAGGCGCGCCAGCAGCAGGCTGCTGCCGGCCACGCCGTACTCGGCCGTGCCGGACAGCACGTCGCGCTCGGCCTGATTGCCGTCGGCGCCCTCGACGATGCGCACGTCGAGCCCGGCCTCGCGGTAATAGCCCTGCTCGAGCGCGGCGTAGTAGCCGGCGAACTGGAACTGGTGCAGATACTTGAGCCGCAGCGTGACTTTGTCCTGCGCGGCGGCCGGCGCGGCCAGCAACAGCACGACGAGGGAGAGGATGGCGCGTAAGCGGGATGGCACTAGGAGTCCTGGAGCGTAAGAGCTAAACAAATTGTAGCCGCTCCGCACGGCTTTCCGGTGCTTTATGACATCGCGGCGGCGCAAAAAGCAACGGACGGCCGGGCCCGCGCCCGCCGTCCGCCCTCCAGCCGCCGGCGGCGCCATCCCGCCTTAGTTCGGTATGTTGACCGGCACCGGCGCGTACTGCGGGTTCGGGGTTTTGCCGTCGCCGACCTGGCCTTCCAGACTGCGGCCCCAGGCCCACAGCGTATCGTCCGATTTCAGGCCGACGCTGTGCGACATGCCGGCGGCCACCGATTTCCAGTTGGTGCCGGTGCCGACCTGCTGCGGCGAGGAGGCGTCGGTGCCGCCCGTGCCCAGCTGGCCATAGGTGTTGGCGCCCCAGCTCCACAAGGTGCCGTCGTTGCGCAGGCCGATGGTGTGCTCGGCGCCGGCCGCCACCTGCGACCAGTTGCTGTCGGTGCCGACCGGTCCCGGCGCCAGCACATCGGCGGGGAAGCTGTTGCCCAGCTGGCGGTAGGTGTTCTGGCCCCACGCATACAGCGTGCCGGAGGTGGTGATCGCCACCGAGTGGAAGGCGCCGGCGGCCACCGAGGTGTATTTCTGCGTGCCGCTCTTGGCCGGCGCCGTCACGTCGGTGCGGCTGCCGTTGCCGACCTGGCCGTACAGAT
Organism: Duganella sp.; assembly: GCA_039916925.1. GTDB lineage: Bacteria > Pseudomonadota > Gammaproteobacteria > Burkholderiales > Burkholderiaceae_D > Rugamonas. The sequence continues at coordinate 6,322 of JBDSKP010000714.1, read as the reverse complement.
TGTTGCCCCAGCCGTACATGTCGTTGGTGTCCTTCTGGATCGCCAGCGAATGGCTGTCGCCGGCGGCGATCGCCGACCAGAACAGCGCGCCGATCTTGGTCGGCACGGCGCGGTTGCCCGTCAAGGTGGGGTCGCCCAGCTGCCCCCTGTCGTTGCGCCCCCACGCGTACAGGTTGCCGTTGACCTTGAGCGCCAGCGCGTGCGCCCTGCCGGCGGCGACCACGTTCCAGTCCTTGGCCGTGCCGATCTGGGTCGGCACCGCCCGGTTGACCTGGGTGCCGTCGCCGAGCTGGCCGTCCTGGTTGTAGCCCCACGCCCACAAGGTGCCGTCGGTGCGCACCGCCACGACGAACTGGTCGCCGACGGCCACCTGTTTCCAACTGCCGCCGCTGCCGGCCACCAGCACCGGCGCGTTGCGGTCGGTGGTCGAGCTGTCGCCCAGCTGGCCCTTGATGTTCGAGCCCCAGCTGTACAGATTGCCGTCGGCCTTGCGCGCCACGGTCTGGTAACCGCCGGCCGCCACGTTCATCCATGGCGCCGTCACGGTGATGGCCAGCGAGCCGACCACCTTGTCAACGGTGGCCGTGACCGTCTCGGTGCCCACGGCCTTGGCCGTCAGCGCGCCGTTGGTGGCGATTTGCAGCACGTTGGAGGAGACCGGTCCCCACACCAGGCCGGCCGCCGCGGTCAGCGCCTTCTTGGTGCCGTCGGAATAGCTGCCGGTGGCGATCAGCGTCTTCGACGGCGCGCCGACGGCGACGGTGTTGGCGTTGTCCGGCGTGGTGACGGTGATGCTGCTCAGGGTCACCGTGGCCGGGGTGGACGGCGCGGACGGCGTGGCGGCCTTGTCGCCGCCACCGCCGCCGCCGCAAGCGGCCAGCACGGCGAACAAGGGCGCGAGCACCAGCGACGCGAGTTTAAATTTTTTCATGATGTTCCAGTTTCACAGTGAAAGTCTGCGCTGCGGGGCCGTCGGGGATGATGGCCAGCTTCGACCAGTGTAATCGCCGGCGCGCGTACCGCATCGCCCGAGCAGGCCCGAATTATCCGTGTAATTTGACCGATACCACTATTTAACAACATTTCCCTGTGGCATGTGCGAAAAAAAAGCGGATACATCCGATGTATCCGCTTTTTGTCGACTTTTCGACGGCGCCGGTGTGGCCTATTTGCGTCCGCGCGGGGCGGTGGCGGGCGCGCGCGACGGCTTGCCGCCCTTGGCCGGGGCGGCCGCCGCCGGCTTCTTGACCTTGATGGTGTCGAGGATGGATGCGCGCACCTTGGTCTCGAGCGACTGGCGCGCCGTCAGCGAACCGGTCAGCGCGTTGGCGCGCTGGCCCTGTTGCGGCGGCGGCGCCGACGCGACGATGCCGGACCTGGCGCCCTGGGCGCGCTTGCCCTTGGCGGGCGCGCCCGCGCCCGGAAGAGGCAGCGCCGAGGCCGGACCGCGGCGGCCGTCGGTGCTCGGGTTGCTGGTGGCCTCGCCGGCGGACCAGCTCGGGATCAGGTGCTTGTCGCCGTTGCCGATCAAGTCGCCCCGGCCCATGGCCACCAGCGCCTCGCGCAGGATCGGCCAGTTCTCCGGGTCCTGGTAGCGCAGGAAGGCCTTGTGCGTGCGGCGGATCTTGCCGCTGCGCGCCGTCTCGACGGTTTCGGAATCGGCCGTCACCTTGCGCAGCGGATTCTTGCGCGTGTGGTACATGGTGGTGGCCATCGCCATCGGCGTCGGCATGAACGTCTGTACCTGGTCGAGCTTGAAGTTGTTCTTCTTCAGCCACAGCGCCAGGTTCAGCATGTCCAGGTCGGTCGTGCCCGGGTGGGCGGCGATGAAGTACGGGATCAGGTACTGCTTCTTGCCGGCCTCCAGCGAGAAGCGGTCGAACATCTCCTTGAACTCGTCGTAGGCGCCGATGCCCGGCTTCATCATCTTCGACAAGGTGTTCTCTTCGGTGTGCTCGGGCGCGATCTTGAGCAGGCCGCCGACGTGGTGGGTGACCAGCTCCTTGACGTACTCGGGCGAACGGACGGCGATGTCGTAGCGCAGGCCCGACGAGATCAGTATCTTCTTGACGCCCGGGATCGCCCGCGCCTTGCGGTACAGCGAGATCAGCTTGCTGTGGTCGGTGCCGAGGTTGACGCAGATCGACGGGTACACGCACGACAGGCGGCGGCACGATTCCTCGATCTTCGGGTCCTTGCAGGCGAGCCGGTACATATTGGCGGTCGGCCCGCCCAGGTCGGAAATCGTCCCGGTGAAGCCCTTGGTCTTGTCGCGGATGTGTTCGATCTCGCGCAGGATCGACGGCTCCGAGCGGCTCTGGATGATGCGGCCCTCGTGCTCGGTGATCGAGCAGAACGTGCAGCCGCCGAAGCAGCCGCGCATGATGTTGACCGAGAAACGTATCATTTCCCACGCCGGGATGCGCGCCTTGCCGTACGACGGATGCGGCGCGCGCGCGTAGTTCATGTCGTAGACGCCGTCCATCTCGTCCATGCGCAGCGGCAGCGGCGGCGGGTTGATCCACACGTCGCGCTCGCCGTGCGCCTGCACCATGGCGCGCGCGTTGCCGGGGTTCGATTCCAGGTGGAACACGCGCGAGGCGTGCGCGTACATCACCGGATCGGCGCTGACGGTCTCGTACGACGGCAGCCGCACCACGGTCTTGTGGTGCTTTTCCTTTTCCATCGCCTGGCGCTCTTCGCGGCTCATGATGCGGATGGTTTTCACCACTTCCACCGGAGCCGGCTTGGGCTCGACCATGGCCTCGTTGACCTCGGCCTCGCCATCGGCCGAGGCTTTGGCGCCGCCGTTCTCGGTGGCGCACGACGACGTGTTCTGTTGCACCATAATGTACGGATCGACATGCGGGTCGACCTTGCCCGGCGTATCCATGCGGGTGCTGTTGTTGACGCCCCATTCCTCGCTCGGCAGCCAGCCGGCCGGCACCATGAAGGCGGTGCCGCGCAGGTCGCGGATGGTCTTGATGTCCTCGCCGGCGGCCATGCGGTGGGTCAGGTCGACCAGCGCGCGCTCGGCGTTGCCGAAGATCAGCAGATCGGCCTTGGAATCGGTCAGCACCGAGCGCCGCACCTTATCGGACCAGTAATCGTAATGGGCGATGCGGCGCAGCGACGCTTCGATCGAGCCGATCACGACCGGCGTGCCGGGGAAGGCTTCGCGCACGCGCTGGGCGTAGACGGTGACGGCGCGGTCGGGCCGCTTGTTGGGCTCGCCGTTGGCGGTGTAGGCGTCGTCGGAGCGGATCTTGCGGTCGGCCGTGTACTGATTGACCATGGAATCCATGTTGCCGGCCGTGATGCCGTAGTACAGGCGCGGCTTGCCGAGCGCGCGGAAGGCGTCGGCCGAGGTCCAGTCGGGCTGGCTGATGATGCCGACGCGGAAGCCTTGCGCCTCCAGCAGGCGGCCGACCAGCGCCATGCCGAAGCTCGGATGGTCGATGTAGGCGTCGCCGGTGACCAGCACCACGTCGCACTCGTCCCAGCCGAGCGCGTCCATCTCGGCGCGGGACATCGGCAGGAAAGGCGCGGCGGCAGCGCGGGCAGACCGCTTGGGGACGGTCGCAAATAAATTGGTAGGGGAGATCATATCGGACAGCATTGTACCGGAAATGCCATCCCTCCGCTCACCGGGGGCGGAAAATTCTTTTAGTATTCAATCACTTGTGAGAAAAGTGCCACCCCGCACTGCGGCGCACAGGGGTCGTACCCCGTACGGGGTACGACCCCATCGTCCTAGGGTTGGGGGTGCGGCTCAATCAAACGCCGATATTGGACAGCATGCGGCCCAGTTCGCGCAGCGCCGGCTCCAGTTTCGGATGCTCGGCGGCGAATTTGGCCGAGATTTCCTGCGAGCGCTCGGCCAGGCCGTAGGTCGTGGTGCCGCCGTCGGGCTGCTCCTCCTTGCCGCGCTCGAGCAGCGCCTGGATGTCGCCGTCCAGTTGTTGTAGCAATTCCTGCAATTCGGCATCGACCGGACCGGCGTTGGCCAGGTTGGCCTGCAGGGTTTTGAGCGATGTTTTCAGATTACTGTCCATGATGCTATCCCTCGTTGTTCAATCGGCAAATTTGGTGGTCACGTACAACTCTTCGACCTTGGTCCTTGCCCAGGGTGTCTTGCGCAAAAACTTCAGGCTGGATTTAACGCTTGGATCGCTGATGAAGCAATTGATATCGATCCGCTGTGCCAGCTGTTCCCAGCCGTAATGCTTGTGCAGACGGGTGACGATGGCTTCCAGCGTGACGCCGTGCAGTTCATTGCTCATGTGTTGTATCTTACTCAAAAAATGAAAGGGCCGAAGCCGATTCTACACAAATCGGGTTCGGCCTCGGGTTCCGGGTGGGCAAATCAAACCCGCGTGCTTTTGGCGACACGCATGCGTTACCGCTTAGGGGTCGGACCCAAAAGGGTCCGACCCCGTATGGGGTTGCGGGTTTATGGAGAATTACTTCTCCGTCAAACCCCGGCGTTCCAGCAATGGTTCGATCCTGGCGTCGCGGCCGCGGAATTCGCGGAACATCCGCATCGCGTCCATCGTGCCGCCTTTCGACAGCAGCATCTTGCGGAAGTAATCGCCGTTCTTGCGCTGCATGCCGCCGTTTTCGTTGAACCATTCGACGGTGTCGGCGTCCAGCTTCTCCGACCACAGGTAGCCGTAATAACCGGCCGAGTAGCCGCCCGAGAACACGTGCGAGAAGTACGTGGTGCGGTAGCGCGGCGGTACCGGCGCGTAGTCGACGCCGGCCGCCTTCAGCGACGCCGCCTCGAAGCCCAGCACGTCGATCGGGATCTGGGTCGCGCCCAGCTGGTGCCATTTCTGGTCCAGGATCGATGCGGCCAGGTACTCGGTGGTGCGGAAGCCTTCGTTGAATTTCTTCGATGCGATCACCTTGTCGAGCAGCTCCTGCGGCATCGCGGCACCGGTCTGGTAGTGCCTGGCGTAGTTGGCCAGCACTTCCGGCTGGGTCGACCACATCTCATTGACCTGCGACGGGAACTCGACGAAGTCGCGCGGCACGCGGGTGCCGGCGAAACGCGGGTACTTGACGTTCGAGAACATGCCGTGCAGCGCGTGGCCGAACTCGTGGAACAGCGTGCGCAGTTCGTCGTAGGTCAGCAGGGTCGGTTCGCCGTCGTTCGGCTTGGGAATGTTGAGGTGGTTGGCGACCACCGGCTGCGTGCCCATCAGCGACGATTGCGACACGTAGGCGTTCATCCAGGCGCCGCCGCGCTTGTTGCTGCGGGCGTAGAAGTCGGCGATGAAGATGGCCAGCTGCTTGCCGTCGGCGTCGAACACGTCGAACACGCGCACGTCCGTGTTGTAGACCGGCAGGTCCTTGCGCTCCTTGAACGACAGGCCGTAGACCTTGTTGGCGGCAAAGAACACGCCATTGGTCAGCACGCTGTTGAGCTCGAAGTACGGCTTGAGCTGGTTCTGGTCGAACGCGAAGCGCTCGGCACGCACCTTGTCGCTGTAGAACGACCAGTCGTGCGCGGCCAGCTGGAAACTATTACCATTCGCGCCCTGCTCCTTATCGATCACTTGCTGGATCTCGGCGCCCTCCTTCTTGGCGTTGGCAACCGCCGGGCGGGCGAATTCGGACAGCATCTGGTTGACCGCTTCCGGATCGTGCGCGGTCTGGTCTTCCAGCGCGTAGGCGGCGAAGCTCGGATAGCCCAGCAGCGCGGCCTTGTCGGCGCGCAGCTTGGCCAGTTGCAGCACGACGCCGGTGTTGTCGAATTTGCCGCCGTGGCTGCCGCGCGTCAGCGACGCGGCCATCAGGCGCTCGCGCGTGGCGCGGTTGGTCAGCACGGCCAGGTTGGCCTGGCCGGTGGTGTTGACCACCGGGATGGCGAACTTGCCCTCCAGGCCGCGCGTCTTGGCGACGGCGGCGGCGGCGTCGATCGCCTTGTCGGTCATGCCGGCCAGCTCTTCGCGGGTGTCGACGATCAGCGCCGAGGCGTTGGCTTCTTCCAGCACGTTCTGCGCGAAGGTGGTTTGCAGCTTGGCCAGCTCGGCGTTCATGGCCTTGAGCTTTTCCTTGTCGGCGGCCGACAGCCTGGCGCCGGCGCGCACGAAGTCGGTGTTGTAGCGCTCCAGCAGATATTTGGACTCGGCGTCGAGGTGCAGCTTGTCGCGCTTGTCGTACAGCGACTTGATGCGCGCGTACAGCTTGCCGTTGAGGCGGATCGCGTCGCTATGGGCGGCCAGTTTCGGCGACAGCTCGCGCTCGAGCGCCTTGAAGGTGTCGTTGGTGTTGGCGCCGGACAAGTTGCCGAACACGCTGGACACGCGCGACAGCA
>JBDSKP010000713.1:0-2818 GCA_039916925.1 Duganella sp. | reverse complement strand
CGGCGCGCCACGCCTGCACCTTGGCCTCGACGAAGGTGCCTTCCATCTCGGCGCGCGGCGTGACGCTGGTGGCGTGGTAGCTGAACTGGGCGCCGTGTTTTTCCCGCGCCAGTTGTTCCGCCTTGCGGCTCAAGTCGCCGTTGTGGCTCAGTTGTTTGCCGGTCAGCGCCAGCATCGCCAGCACGACGCCGACGGTGAGCGCGACGTTGACGGCGGGCTTGCGGCGGCTCGCCGACTGGATCGCCGCCTGTACCGGCTGGCGGCCAAGCTGCTGCAACAGCCAGTACAACAGGCCGCAGAAGATCACCAGCGGCAGCGCCGCGCCGAAATGGGTGGCGGGCGCCACACGCAGCTGGGTAAGGGTGAGGTCGAGCGGCTGCATCAGCGACATCGCTCCGCTGGCCAGCGCCATCGGCAACAAGATAGCGGCGATCCAGATCAGCGCCGAGGCGGCCCGGAGGCTGCCGCGCATCAGCAGCGCGCCGGCAATCACGGCGGGGATGGTCATGCTGTAGGAATAGCTGGCGCCGGTGGACAGGCACCAGATCAGGTACGCGATATCGACCGCGCCAACCACCAGCAGTACGACGCCGGCCCGGCGCAGGATTTGTGGTGCGGTTTGCGTTTCGATCAATTTGGCTCCGCAGCAATTACAGTGAGCCAATATTGTAGCTGATGCCACGGCAGTGTTTCCTCGTTAAAGCTGGGACTGGACCTCTGTCAGTGCGTGTACGTTCATCGCTACCTCCTGTAATGAGTATCATGTTTTTAGACTGATTAGGAATCGATAAGGTTCCAAAGCCACTTCAAGCCGCCGCGCACCGCCGCCGCCACCGCGCTCCCCGTCGCAGCCGACACCGCGACACGCGGCAGGCGTTGCTCATTCGCACCCGCTGGACGTTCATCCCACTCCACTTTTTCGATGGTTAGCAAATGAATGCGCATGCACGAAAACGGCATAAACCGTTTACGCCATTCAACGAACCGGCGTCTTGTCAAGGCAATAGCCGATATGGCGACACTATCGAGCCGATGAGGTCTTGATTATCCAAGACTGTCGAGTAAAGCTTTTTATGGTGGTCCGCCGCCCAGAAATTCATCGTTTCCAAGGCAGCGGAATCACCCAGCAACTGCCGGATCGCTTTGTATATGTGGCTCGGTAAATTGTTGGTGTCCGAAAGACAGACTTGAGCCCGTCGGCTGTCAGGCGGCGACCTTGCGGCGCCGGCGCGCATTCTTGGGATCGGCGATCAGCGGGCGGTAGATTTCCACGCGGTCGTGTTCGCGCAGCACGGTGTCGAGCGTCTTCTTCTTGGCGTGGATGCCGACCTGCATCGTGGTCAGATCTATCGCCGGCACCTCGGCCAGCACGCCGCTGGCGGCGATGGCCTGCTCCAGCGTGGTGCCCAGCGGCACCCGCAACGCACGCAGGAATTGCACCGCGTCGCTGGCGTAGCAAACTTCAACGTTGATCAGCTCAGCCGCCATACACGGTTTCCGCCCGTTTGCAGAAGGAATCGACCATGCTGTTGGCGATCATGCCGAACACCGGCCCGACCAGCTTGTCCAGCAAGGTGCCAGAGAACTCATAGCGCATATCCAGCTCGATTTTACAGGCATCGTCGCGCAGCGCCTTGAACGTCCACACCCCGTCCAGGCACTTGAAAGGACCGTCGACCAGCTTCATCTTGATGGTGGTCGGCGCCGTGTTCTCGTTCGAGGTCGTGAAGCTCTGCTTGACGCCGTGGTAGTTGATGCCGATGCTGGCCACCACCACGTTGCCGCTGCGCTCGCGGATCTCGACGCCGCTGCACCACGGCAGAAACTTGGGATAGTCTTCGATATTGGCGACCAGGTCGAACATTTGCTGGGCGCTGTAACCGAGGAAAACTGATTTGTGCACTACTGCCATTGGCTAACCATTTGCTATGATGTTGAATTAGTCGCGTTTTTGACGCGAAGCAGTAGTTTAACCGACCCGCACGGGTTTACAGCTGATTTACGACTCCATGACCATAGCCGATAACAAAAAAGCCTTCTTTGACTACTTCATCGAGGACCGCTACGAAGCGGGCATCGTGCTCGAGGGCTGGGAAGTGAAGGCGATCCGCGACGCCCGCGTGCAGATCAAGGAAGCCTACGTCACCATCCGTGGCGACGAGCTGTTCCTGTTCGGCGCCCACATCAGCGCCCTGCCCACCGCGTCGACCCACATCAGCCCGGAGGCGGTGCGCACCCGCAAGCTGCTGCTGCACCGCCAGGAGATGGACAAGCTGATCAGCAAGGTCGAGCGCTCCGGCTATACCCTGGTCCCGCTCAACCTGCATTACAAGGGCGGCCGCGTCAAATGTGAAATCGGCCTGGCCAAGGGTAAAAAGATGCACGACAAGCGCGCCACCGAGAAGGATCGCGACGGCAAACGCGAAGTGGCCGCCGCGATGAAGACGCACAGCCGCTAAAACCACGAAAACTGTTGCGCGCTCCGTACACAACCCGGCCTCGAACCGGGTTTTTTATCGCCTTCAGAATTTCTAATCGGAAACATCCATGCTAAACTGGACGCTGGATGATTTCACATTCACGGCCGGCCGATACGCCTGTTGGCCCGCGATACGGTAGACTTTTGACGATGAGGCAACAATGGCGCTGAAAACTGCAATGGCTCTGGCAGCCGGACTGGTCCTGTCAGGATGCGCGGCGCGCTACACGCCTACGCCGCTGGCCGCGAACTTCCCCATCACCAAGCAGGCCAAGCTGCAGGCCGCCTACCACTGGGGCGTGGTGTCCAACAACATCGAAAAACGGCTGGTGGCCGAGC
>JBDSKP010000712.1:0-2299 GCA_039916925.1 Duganella sp. | reverse complement strand
TCGTCGGGATTGGCGCCCAGCGTGGAGAAAATCCGGCTGGTGTTAGCATTCTGCAGCGCGAAGCCGAACTGGATACCGAAAAAGCCAAAGCTCATGTTCCATAGCTGCCAGAACGACAGTATGGGCTTGCTGCTGGAAGGTTTCATGCGACGCGTCCCGATTATTGAAATTTGTAGCAAAATAACACGACACCCCATGTGTGTCAATTGAAAGGATACCAAGGTAAAATAACGCCAAACGGCCTATCTTGGACCAAATTTTGTAGTCAAATGTAGCCAAACAACAGAATACATCACACCAACGAGACTCTTACCCGACATGAGAAGCAACCCCATTGTAAAACTTGCCGTTCTGCCAATCGCGCTATTCTCGCTGCTCGCCGGCCTCGCCCCCTCGGCGCTGGCGCAAAACGCCGGCCGCATCTTCGCCAGCGCCACGCTGCACGGCGGCTATCTGGAGGTCCGCACCAGCGACGGCGTCTATCTGATCAAGCCCTACACCCGCAGCATCATCGAAACCACCTTCGTCCCGGACGGCGAAAAGGCCGATCCGGAATCGCACGCGGTGGTGCTGGCGCCGGCCGCCGTGAGCACCACGTTCTCCGACAAGGCCAACAAGATCGAATACGCGACCCTGGGCCTGGTGGTCACGGTCACCAAGTCGCCTTTCCAGATCTCCTACGCCTACAAGGGCAAGCAGCTGGTCGCGGAAAAAAAGGGCTACCTCAAAGTCACCGACGACGTGGCGACCGGCAGCAACGACATCAACAAAGGCGCGCCGCGCGTGCTGGAGGCGATCGAATTCGCGCTCGACAAGGACGAGGCGCTGTACGGCGCCGGCGCGCGCGCGGTCGGCATGAACCGCCGCGGCAACCGCTTCACGCTGTATAACAAGGCGGACTACGGCTACGGCGCGACGTCGAAACAGCTCAACTACGGCATGCCGATCGCGCTGTCGTCGAAGATGTACGCGCTCCACTTCGACAACGCCCGCACCGGCTACCTGGACTTCGACAGCAAAAAAGACAATAGCCTGCGCTGGGAAACCATCGGCGGCCGCAAGACCTACCAGATCGTCGCCGGCGACAAATGGGAGGACGTGATCGACAACTACACCTACCTGACCGGCAAGCAGCCAATGCCGCCGCGCTGGGCCTTCGGTAACTTCGCGATGCGCTTCGGTTACCACAGCGAGGCGGAGGCGCGCGCGGTGGTCGACAAGTTCATCGCCGACGACATCCCGCTCGACGCCATCGTCTTCGATCTGTACTGGTTCGGCAAGGAGGTCAAGGGCACCATGGGCAACCTGGCCTGGGACGCGGACAACTTCCCCAACCCGGCCGGCATGATCTCCGACTTCAAGCAAAAAGGGGTGCGGACGGTGGTGATCAGCGAACCGTTCATCGTCGACACTTCCAGCCGCTGGAAGGACGCGGTGAACAAAAAGATCCTCGGCACCGACGCCAACGGCGCGCCGCTGGCCTACGACTTCTTCTTCGGCCACACGGGCCTGATCGACATCTTCGGCCAGCCCGGCAAGGACTGGCTATGGGATATCTACAAGGGCCTGCACCAGCAGGGCGTGGCCGGCGTCTGGGGCGACCTGGGCGAGCCGGAACTGCACCCGACGGCGATGCGCCACGCCACCGGCGGCGCCGACGACGTCCACAACATCTACGGCCACCAATGGGCCAAGCTGGTGGCCGAGGGCTACCAGAAGGACTTCCCCACCGAACGCCCGTTCATCCTGATGCGCGCCGGTTACTCCGGCACGCAGCGCTACGGCATCATCCCGTGGTCCGGCGATGTCGATCGCAGCTGGGCGGGACTGCAATCGCAGCCGGAGATCTCGCTGCAAATGGGGATGCAGGGCGCCGGCTACATGCACTCGGACCTGGGCGGCTTCGCCAACCCGGTGCTGGACAACGAACTGTATGCGCGCTGGCTGCAGTACGGCGTGTTCCAGCCGGTGTTCCGCCCGCACGCGCAGGAGGAAGTGCCGTCGGAGCCGATCTACCGCGAAGACAAGACCAAGGCGCTGGCGCGCGACGCCATCCGCATGCGCTACCGCCTGCTGCCCTATAACTACACGCTCGCCTTCGACAACAACCAGAAAGGGCTGCCGCTGATGCGCCCCATGCTGTACGAGGAACCGGGCAACGCCAAGGTGCGCGCGATGTCGTCGACCTACTTGTGGGGCAAGGACTTCCTCGTCACGCCGGTGCTGAAGCAAGGCGCCACCACGGCCGATGTCTACTTCCCTGCGCGCAGCGCGTGGTTCGATTTCTACAGCGGCGAGA
>JBDSKP010000711.1:0-2022 GCA_039916925.1 Duganella sp. | reverse complement strand
CGGGTTGTGGGGAGAGTTGGTTTCCAAACCCGCACTGCGGAAGCGGGGGTCGTACCCCGTGGGGTACGACCCCGGTGGTCGGCGCTTTGCTGGTTGGCGGCTTCAACACGGCTGCGCTGATTTCTTCCGTACAATGTGGCCTATTTCGAGTCGGGACAGACGGGTTATGGTTGAGTATGCGGTGTTGGGTGTGGCGGCGTTTAGCGCGGGGTTGGTCGATGCGGTGGTCGGGGGAGGGGGACTGATACAGCTGCCCGCGATGTTCTCGATCTTTCCCAACATGGCGCCGGCGACGATCATCGGCACCAACAAGTTGGCCAGTATCTGCGGCACCAGCGTGGCCGCCGTCAGCTATGCCCGCCGCGTCGCCATCGCCTGGACCGTCGCCGCACCGGCCGCTTTCGCCGCGCTGATCTTCTCCTTCTTCGGCGCCTACACCGTCACCAAGGTGTCGCCGGATTTCTTCCGCACCATGTTGCCGATCGTCCTGCTCGCCGTGGCCATCTACACGTTCGCCAGAAAGGACTTCGGCAGTGTGCACGCGCCGCTGCACACCGGCCGCAAAGAGCAGACGCTGGCGCTGCTGATCGGTTCCGGCATCGGCTTCTATGACGGCTTCTTCGGGCCGGGCACCGGCAGCTTCCTGGTGTTCCTGTTCGTGCGCATCTTCGGCTTCGACTTCCTCGGCGCGTCGGCCGTAGCCAAGATTGTCAACGTTGCCTGCAATCTGTCGGCTCTGGTGTGGTTCGGTTACAGCGGCCACTTGATCTGGCAACTGGGCGCGATGATGGCGGTGTGCCAGATCGCCGGTTCCATCATTGGGACCCGGCTGGCGATGAAACACGGCAGCGGCTTCGTCCGCAAGCTGTTCCTGGCGGTGGTGTCGATCCTGATTGTGAAGACCGGCTACGACGCCTGGATACGTTGGTAATTGTTCCACGTGGAACAGTGAGATCCACGCAAAGGGATGCTTGTTTGATGACAAGCATCCCTTTTTTTCATTGTTTCACGTGGAACAATGATGCAAACAAGACGAAAATATTTTGCCTAAAAAAGTCGCAGCTCTTAAAAGACTTTATAATCTGAGCTTGTTCCCTTCGCTTTTTACCCATTCCATCATGTTATTTCCAACTAATTTCGACGTCATCGTCGTCGGCGGTGGTCACGCCGGCACGGAGGCGGCCCTCGCTTCCGCCCGCATGGGGCAGAAGACTCTGCTCTTGACGCACAATATCGAGACTCTGGGCCAGATGTCGTGCAACCCTTCCATCGGCGGCATCGGCAAAGGCCACCTGGTCAAAGAGGTCGACGCCATGGGCGGCGCCATGGCCATCGCCACCGATGAAGCGGGCATCCAGTTCCGTATTTTGAATTCTTCCAAAGGCCCGGCGGTACGCGCCACGCGCGCCCAGGCCGACCGCATTCTGTACAAGGCGGCGATCCGCTCGCGCCTGGAAAACCAGCCCAACCTGTGGCTGTTCCAGCAGGCCGTCGACGACCTGATGGTGGAGGGTGACCGCGTGGTCGGCGCCGTCACCCAGATCGGCCTCAAGTTCCTGGCGCCCGCCGTCGTGCTGACGGCCGGCACCTTCCTCGACGGCAAGATCCACGTGGGCCTGCAGAACTACTCAGCGGGCCGTGCCGGCGATCCGCCGGCGATCTCGCTGTCCGCCCGCCTGAAGGAATTAAAGCTGCCACAGGGCCGTTTAAAGACCGGCACGCCGCCTCGCATCGACGGCCGCAGCATCGACTTTTCGCTGATGACCGAGCAGCCGGGCGACCTCGATCCGGTGCCGGTGTTCTCGGTGATGGGCAACGCGGCCATGCATCCGGCGCAAATGCCGTGCTGGGTCACGCACACCAACAACAAAACCCACGACATCATCCGTGCCGGTTTGGACCGCAGCCCGATGTACACCGGCGTCATCGAAGGCGTCGGCCCGCGCTATTGCCCGTCGATTGAAGACAAGATCCACCGTTTCGCTTCCAAGGAATCCCATCAGATTTTCCTGGAGCCGGAAG
>JBDSKP010000710.1:0-4904 GCA_039916925.1 Duganella sp. | reverse complement strand
GTCATCTTCCTCAGCGGCGCCGACGCCGACGAGGAGCGCATCATGGGCCTGTCGATCGGCGGCGTCGACTATGTGTCCAAACCGTTTTCGCCGGGCGAACTGGCCGCGCGCATCCAGGTGCACCTCGACCTGGCGCGCCGGGTCAGCGGCCGCCAGGCCTCCAACGACGCCGGGGCGGGCGCGACCGGCGCCGACAGCGCTCCGGACGCGGTCATCGTGGCCGCCGTCAAGCGCCTGATCGCCGACAACCTGGCCACGCTGCCGGGGCTGGCGGAAATCGCCCGCAGCGTCGGCACCTACCGCGAGAAACTGTCGCAGATCTTCCGCGAGCAAACCGGCATGACGGTGTTCGCCTTCATCCGCGAGGCGCGCCTGCGCCGCGGCGAGGCGCTGCTGCGCGACACCGACATGGACGTGCAGGACATCGCGCTGCTGATCGGATTTAACAATGCCGGCAATTTCGCCACCGCCTTCCGCGAGCGCAACGGCAGCACGCCGAGCGCGTTCCGCGCCTCGATCCAGCAAAGAAAAACGCCGCAGGCCTGACGGCGCGCGGCGTTTCTCTTGTTGGCTGGCGGAACTTGCCGCCGGGCATCCTAGCGCAGCCGGAACACGCTGACCACGGCGGCCAGGTTGGCCGCCTGCTCCTGCAGCGAACCGGCCGCCGCCGCCGCCTGCTCCACCAATGCCGCGTTTTGCTGCGTCACCTCGTCCATCTGCGTGATGGCGCGGTTGACCTCCTCGATACCGGTGCTCTGCTCGTGGCTGGCGGCGGAGATCTCGGCCACGACGTCGCTGACGCGGCGCACGCTCGCGACCACCTCGTTCATCGTGGTGCCGGCGCGTTGCACCAGCGCCGTGCCGCTGTCGACCTGGGTGACCGAATCGTCGATCAGTTGCTTGATCTCCTTGGCCGCCGCCGCGCTGCGCTGGGCCAGGTTGCGCACCTCCGACGCCACCACCGCGAAGCCGCGTCCCTGCTCGCCGGCGCGGGCCGCCTCGACCGCCGCGTTCAGCGCCAGGATGTTGGTCTGGAAGGCGATGCCGTCGATCACGCTGATGATGTCGACGATCTTGCGCGAGGCCGCGCTGATGGCCTCCATCGTCGCGATCACCTCGCCCACCACCTGGCCGCCGTCGGTGGCCGTGCCGGACGCCGACAGCGCCAGCTGGTTGGCCTGGCGCGCGTTGTCGGCGTTCTGCTTGACGGTGGAGGTCAACTCCTCCATCGCCGAGGCGGTCTCCTCGAGCGAGCTGGCCTGCTCCTCGGTGCGGCTCGACAGGTCGAGGTTGCCGCTGGCGATCTCGGCCGACGCGGTGGCGATCGTGTCGGTGCCGCCGCGCACCTCGCCCACCACCCGCAGCAGGCTGTCGTTCATCGCCTTGAGCGACAACATCAATTGTCCCGTCTCGTCCTTGCTGGCGCTGACGATGTGGCCGGTCAGGTCGCCCTCGGCCACGCGGCGGGCGATCACCAGCGCCTCCTCCAGCGGCCGCGCCACCGCGCGCGAGACGGTCGTCGCCAGCACCAGGCTGATGACGATCAGCGCCGCCAGGGTGGCGAGGATGAGCTTGCGCGCCAGCACGAATGTCTGCGCGGCCGACGTGTCGGCCGCCATGCTGCCGTCGTCGTTGATCTTGACCAGCGCGTCGAGCTGCTCGTTGACCTGGCGGAACACCTTGTTGGAGGCGCCGCGGAACAGCACGCGCGCCTCGTCCTTCCGCCCGGCGCGCGACAGCGCCACCAGCTTCTTGCTCTCGGCCTGGTAGGTCTGCATGGTTTGCTGCAGCTCGGCGTAGATGCGTTTTTCCTCGGGCTCGGACACCAGCGCCGCGTACGACGCCTGCTGCTTGGCCAGCGTCTCGAGCCGGGTCGCCATCGATTTTTCGGTGGCCGCCATGTCGGCCTCCTCGGTCACCAGGATGTGGGTCGATTCCGAGATGCGGTAGCGCGACATCGACGTCTGCATCTGGCCCAGATAGCGCACCGCCGGCATCCAGTTGGTGGCGATGTCGGTCGAGGCCTGGTTGACCTTGACCAGCTGGTTGATCGAGAACAGGCCCAGCACGCAGGTCAGCGCGATCACCACGGCGAACGCCAGAATGAGCTTTTTGCCTATCTTGAGATCATAGAACCATTGCATTATTTACTCCATATTTTTTCCATGCGGAAATCAATGATAGAGCGTGCCCAGGACAATGTCGATGATTTCCCGGCACTTGGTGGCGGCTTTGCCCCGTCAGCGCGGCGGAACTGATTCCGGTTTCCCTACGCGTGGCCGTTGGACCAGAGAACTCGGTAGCCGACGTCACATAAAAGCTGGTTCGTTGCTTGCCTTATCCACAGACGAAAACACCACACTAGCCTGAGCAAACGTCGTTAGGGACGCCGCAATCGACGGCATTGTCAGTGGGTGCATCTCGCAGGAATACGGCCGCGTATCGTCACCGGGAACCATCGGCAGCTATCTTGAAGCCGTCGCCGGGCGGGGGACGTACCCAAGCCGGCGGCTATGACTCCGTTGGCGCAGGTCGGGCGCTAGCGATGGAGGGTGATGGCGCCGCCGAGACCTGTCATTTCTTCGACGGCCATGTCATTTCCGCTTCGAGGCAGCAGATCAGGCGGTGGTTGTCGACGTGGAACAGGCCCGGATCGGACTCATCCTGCGCGCCGACAAAGAAGATCCAGCCCTTGACCTGCTTGTTGGCCTTCGCTTTGTCCCTTGCTTCTTCGCGCGTCGTGTTGAATTCCCGCATGAAGGTGTCGCGCCTAGACTTACTCCATTCGGTCCAATGCACGCGCACGCGGCTCATTGCCTTGTACCCGCCTTTTTCCTCGTCCCACTCGCCCGCGTTAAGTGTCAGGTCGCAATGGAACTCCTCCAGCACCGGCGCCGCAGTCCAGCGGATCGCGGCGTAGTAGAGCCGAGTAGGCAATTCGAAGTGAGCCGGTTTCTTGCTGCCCAGGTATTCGAAAATCTTCGCATAGGTATTGCCCATTACCCCAGGAATTTCCAACGGCAGCGTGCTGCGGTCGTATGGGAAATTGATGAACGCGCGACACGCGGGCCGTATGGTCTTGACGGTATGGCCGTGGTGCTTTCGCGGCGCCATACCGCCTTTCGCGCCAGGGGTGCTTGCCCGGCTATCGCCGGGGCCACCCCGCGAGCCGTCGTCATCGGGTCGCGCTTGGCGCTCATCGGTTAGCGTCAATTTGTTCGGGAACGGAAGCGGGAATCCTTCGGGTGTGCCGACGTGGTCTTTTTTTGCCCGCTTGACGAGTTTTTCCTCGCCGTCGACATCGCAGTCAACGTGCTTATTGACCGGGCCGAGCGTGAAGTAGGGGCGCTTTTTGTTATTCGCCTTGTCGTACGAGGCCGGGAATACCTGCGTCGGGCATCCACGGCAAATATACGCTGTACTATCGACGGCTTCCATGCTCCAAAGCTCTTCAGCTTCGACGAGTTCGTTCGCGTGCTTATTGCGGGCTGTATCCATTTCTTCCTTTGTGGTCGCCCAAGCCGCGCAGCTTTAAGCTGTAATGCGACTGGAAAACGCTGTCGGTGTTCATTTTTGTTTGGTGATTTGAGGTCCGGCCACCGAAATTTCCGATCCCGGCGCCACGCGGCTTCTCGGGAGCGATCTCTATTCCGGAAAGGACCTCGCGGTAGTCGGCGGCTCACTGCACATCTTTGGTCCATGGGTCCTTCAACTCTATCCCTTGAAGAAATGCCTTGACCGTGCTGGTACCGTCAACTTTCGGCCGATCTCCCAGGCGCGTCACTTTCGCAGAGCCGCAAAAATTATTGAACTTTCCATACAAGCAGAAGTTCGCGTATCGAAACCGCTCTTCGCCCGGCGCCATCACTTCGTCGATCAGCGCTAATTGACCCTGCGCGTTCTTCGTACGCAAAGTCTGGATTTTGACTTCTGGCGCAGGCCTTTCAAATCCGGTGGGTGCCGATGTCGGCCCGCAGCTATAACTCAGCTCTATCGCGTCGAGCCTCGACCCCATAGGTGGGGGCAACGAGCATCCATCCGGCGTACATCGGGGGTTCACCACCGGCACTCTCACAACGCAAGCGGGACTGGCGTTGTCGAAGTTGGGCACCGTCAGCTCTTGTGTCGGTGTCGGTGTCGGTGTCGGTGTCGGTGTCGGTGCTGCGTGCGCACAGCCGGCAACGTTGATAGCCAACATCATTATTAACAAAAGGTAACTTACATTCATTTAATTTCTCCTAGGCAGATAGCCTTCCGGGAAGATCATGGTGGCGTTGCCAGCACTATCCGGGAACCACGTCTCGGACAGCACGGCAAGGGAATAGGCATAAGCTACACAACGGGCTTCGAAACCATTTAAGCCAGGGTTATATAGATTGTTGATAAAGAACGGATAATTTACTGCTGCTGACGCGCGCCAAAAACTGGGGCTCCGATAGTAAATCTTTGCCCCATGGTCTGTTGGCTCTATTTTCCGGGAAAGGACATGATCGACGTCTGCGTACGATGCCATCTTTAAATTGGCCCAATAAAAGCCCGCGCTGTCAGACGGCGCGTACGCTGAATCGGCCGAGTTCGCCATTGCAATTCCTTTGACCTCATCACGCCAGCCGCGCATTTGCGCGGTCAGCTGCGGAAAATTCGCGTCGCTTAAAATCGCGTTATTGCGTTGGGCTGCTGGCTGATGGGCGACCGTGTCGAACGCTGCGTGGAGCGCGCTCTTTAACGAGTCGGGCACCTGCCTGCCGCGGAATCGCCAGTAATCGGTGAAGTTGTCCGGATTGGTCAGTTGTAAAAAACCGCGACCATACCAAGGGGCATACCAAAGCGTGGCGCCGTTCCCTTCGGATAGCATCCCCAACCATTGCGTTTCCTGAATGGCGTTGCCGTAGAACGAAGCAAGC
>JBDSKP010000709.1:0-1878 GCA_039916925.1 Duganella sp. | reverse complement strand
CGCTCCTTCAGGCGCGGGAACACGTCGAACCACTTGGCGATATCGGCCTCGATGCCGGCCTTGTCGTCGCGGGTGAAGGCGCCCATCATCAGGTTTTCCTGGATCGACATGCGGGTGAACACGCCGCGCCCCTCCGGCACCATCGCCAGCCGCTTCTGCACCAGATGGAACGACTTCGTGCCCTTGAGCGACTCGCCCTCGTAGGACACCGTGCCTTCGACCTGGCAAGGCGGCAAGGTGCCGGTGATGGCCTTCAGCGTGGTGGTCTTGCCGGCGCCGTTGGCGCCGATCAGCGCCACCAGCTCGCCCTTGTTCACCTCCAGATCGATACCCTTGACGGCCTTGATGCCGCCGTACGCGACTTTCAGTCCCGATACTTTTAGAACGCTTTCGTTCACATTGCCGCTCATTAGTGCGATCCTCCCAGATAGGCGTCGATGACGGCCTGGTTGCGCTGTATTTCCGCCGGCAGCCCCTCGGCGATCGGCTTGCCGTATTCCAGCACCATCAGCCGGTCGCACAAGCCCATCATCATTTTGACGTCGTGCTCGATCAGCAACACGGTCTTGCCTTCGTTCTTGATCTTGACCAGCAGCTCGCGCAACGCCAGTTTTTCGGTCGCGTTCATGCCGGCGGCCGGCTCGTCGAGCGCCAGCAATTGCGGATCGGTGGCCAGCGCGCGGGCGATCTCGAGCCGGCGCTGGTCGCCGTACGACAGGAAGCGCGACGTGCGGTTGGCGAACTGGCCGATGCCGACGAAATCGAGCAACTCTTGCGCGCGCTTGCGGATCGACGCCTCCTCCTCGCGCGCCGCCTTGTGGCGGAACACGGCGCCGAACACGCCCTGGTGCGAGCGCACGTGGCGCCCGACCATGACGTTCTCGAGCGCGGTCATCTCGCCGAACAGGCGGATGTTCTGGAAGGTGCGGGCGATGCCGGCCTTGGCCACCTCGTGCGGCGCCGACGGCGAATACGGCTTGCCGGCCAGCTCGAAGGTGCCGGTGTCCGGCTGGTACAGGCCGGTGATGACGTTGAAGAAGGTGGTCTTGCCGGCGCCGTTGGGGCCGATCAGGCCGTAGATCTGGCCCTTCAGGATCTTGATGCCGACATCGGTCAGCGCCTGCAGGCCGCCGAAGCGCTTGTTGACGCCGGCGATGTTGAGAATGACTGGTTCGCTCATTGTGTGTTTCCTCAAGCCGCCACGGTGCCGGACGATTGATCTTTGGTATCCGAATCGCTGTCGGGACGGTCTTCATGCTTGGGCGACGGCCACAGCCCGGCCGGACGGTTGAGCATGATCAGCACCATCGCCAGGCCGTACAGCAGCTGGCGCAGCACTTCGGCCTCGATCAGTATGTGACCGAACAATTGTTGCTGCAGCGGTTCGACCACATGGCGCAGCACCTCCGGCAACGCCGCCAGCAGCGCGCCGCCCATGATGACGCCCGGAATGTGGCCGATGCCGCCCAGCACCACCATCGCCAGCACGGCGATCGATTCGGTCAGCGAGAACGATTCCGGCGACACGAAGCCCTGGAACGAGGCGAACAGCGCGCCGGCGACGCCGCCGAACGAGGCGCCCATCGAGAACGCCAGCAGCTTGACGTTGCGGGTGTTGATGCCCATCGCCTTCGCGGCGATCTCGTCCTCGCGGATCGCGACCCAGGCGCGGCCCAGGCGCGAGTGCTGCAGGCGCGACGTGACGAACACGATGGCGATGCACAGGAACAGGAACAGGAAGTAGTAGGCGTTGACCGAGGGCATCGAGAAGCCGCCGATGACGACATTGGCGCGCGAGCCGGCCTCGCCAGCCAGGTTGACCCCGAACACCTTGATCGGATCGATCAGGTTGATACCCTGCGGACCATTGGTAAAGTT
>JBDSKP010000708.1:0-1673 GCA_039916925.1 Duganella sp. | reverse complement strand
AAGGAAAACGACCAGCTGGCCGAGGATACGCTGGCCGAGGTTGCCCGGTCGGTCGGCTTCAAGGACATCGCCTTCCAGTTCGAGCCGATCGCCGCCGCCTTCGATTACGAGTCGCAGATCGACCGCGAAGAGCTGGTGCTGATCGCCGACATCGGCGGCGGCACGTCGGACTTCTCGCTGGTGCGGCTGTCGCCCGAGCGCGCCACGAAAACCGAGCGGCGCGACGATATCCTGGCCAACGGCGGCGTGCACATCGGCGGCACCGACTTCGATAAATACCTCAGCCTGTCGTCGGTGATGCCGTTGCTGGGCTACGGCAGCCGGCTGCGCAACAACAGCGAAGTGCCGTCCAGTTACTTTTTCAACCTGGCCACGTGGCACACGATCAACCAGGCCTACACCAAGAAGATGTGGACCCAGCTATCGGACTTGCTGCGCGATTCGGCCGAGCAGGAAAAGCTGGGCCGGCTGCAGCGCCTGATCGACGAGCGCGCCGGCCATTGGCTGGCGATGAAGGTGGAGGAGGGCAAGATCGCCCTGTCCGACGCCGTCAAGGTGCGACTGGAGCTGGACCGGCTGTCGCCGGCCCTCACGCTCGAGCTCGACCGCGCGCAGTTCGACGACGCCATCAGCCATCTGGTCGGTTCGGTCGAGAACACCGTGCTCAAGCTGCTGGCCGACGCCGGCGTGGCGCCGGCCGACGTCGACACGGTGTTTTTCACCGGCGGCTCGAGCGGCGTGCGCATGCTGCGCGAGCGTATCGGCGCGCTGGTGCCGGCCGCGCGCAAGGTCGAGGGCGACCTGTTCGGCAGCATCGGCGCCGGCCTGGCGCTCGACGCGGTACGCAAATTCGGCTAATTTCAAGGGACGCAAATGCTCGACAAATCCATCGTCATGCTCGACTTCGAGACCACCGGCCTGTCGCCCGCGATGGGCGACCGCATCACCGAGGTGGCGGCGTTGCGCATCGTCGGCGGGCGCGTCGTCGAGCGCTACGTGTCCCTGATCAACTGCGAGGTGCGCATTCCCTCGTTCATCACCGGGCTGACCGGCATCACCCAGGCGATGGTCGACAACGCGCCGCCGGTGTCGCGCGTGGTGCCCGATCTGCTCGATTTCATCGGCGGCGACGCGCTGTCGGCCCACAACGCCAGTTTCGATGAAAAATTCCTGCGCGCCGAGGCGGCCCGGCTCAACCTGACGCCCCGCCACCAGTCGCTGGTGTGTTCGCTCAAGCTGTCGCGCCGGGTGTTTCCGAACCTGGCCAGCTACAAGCTGGGCAACCTGTCCGGCCAGCTGGGCATCCGCTTCAAAAGCGCGGCCCACCGGGCCGAGTCCGATGCCGAGGTGGCGGCCGAGGTGCTGATACACATCGGTAAACACATCGGCTCGACCTACGGCATCGCCGGCGTCGATCCTGCTCTGCTCGTCTCTGTAAACAAGCTGGCCGCTGCCAAAGTGCACCAATTCCTGCAAAAACAGTCCCCTCAGTAAGTTTGAGTTGCAGCGATAGTATTTCATCATCACTCGTTTGACGGCGCTCAAATCTGAAGCCGCCGTCAGGCTTACACTTTAGTCAACATAGTTGCAGTGTAGGCAAGGGGTGCGCGATGAAAAACCAAAGCTCCGCCAGAGATGGCTACGACAGTTATGTGTGGTACAAGGAGGCGGCC
>JBDSKP010000707.1:0-1752 GCA_039916925.1 Duganella sp. | reverse complement strand
ATTTCGCAGTATCAACCGATTTATACACATCAGCATCAGAAGGGAAGCCAGCATGAAAATCCATGAGTATCAAGGCAAAGAAATCCTCCGAAAATACGGAGTGACGGTTCCGCGCGGTATTCCGTGCATGTCCGTTGAAGAAGCAGTCAAAGCTGCGGAAACCTTGGGCGGCCCGGTCTGGGTTGTGAAAGCACAAATCCACGCCGGTGGCCGTGGTAAAGGCGGCGGCGTGAAAGTGGCGAAATCGCTGGAACAAGTCAAAGAATTCTCCGAGCAGATCCTGGGCATGCAGCTGGTCACGCACCAGACCGGCCCTGAAGGCCAGAAAGTACGCCGCCTGCTGATCGAAGAAGGCGCGGACATCAAGAAAGAACTGTACGTGTCGCTGGTCACCGACCGCGTCTCGCAGCGCGTCGTGCTGATGGCCTCGTCGGAAGGCGGCATGGACATCGAAGAAGTCGCCGAGTCCCACCCTGAGCTGCTGCACTCGATCGCCATCGATCCAGCGGTCGGCCTGACCGACGCTGAAGCCGCTGGCATCGCTGCGAAGATCGGCGTGCCGGAAGCTTCGATCGCCGACGCTGTCGCCAACCTGCAAGGCCTGTACAAAGCCTACTGGGAAACCGATTCGTCGCTGGCCGAAATCAACCCGCTGATCCTGACCGGTTCGGGCAAGGTCATCGCTCTGGACGCCAAGTTCAACTTCGACGCCAACGCGCTGTTCCGTCAACCGGAAATCGTCGCCTACCGCGATCTGGACGAAGAAGATCCAGCCGAAGTCGAAGCATCGAAATTCGACCTGGCCTACATCTCCCTCGACGGCAACATCGGCTGCCTGGTCAACGGCGCCGGGCTGGCCATGGCCACCATGGACACCATCAAGCTGTTCGGCGGCGAGCCGGCCAACTTCCTGGACGTCGGCGGCGGCGCAACGGCTGAAAAAGTCACCGAAGCGTTCAAGATCATGCTGAAAAACCCAGGCCTGAAAGCCATCCTGGTCAACATCTTCGGCGGCATCATGCGCTGCGACGTGATCGCCGAAGGCGTGATCACCGCGGTCAAGGCTGTGTCGCTGAACGTGCCGCTGGTGGTCCGCATGAAGGGCACCAACGAAGACCTGGGCAAGAAGATGCTGGCCGATTCCGGTCTGCCTATCATCGCTGCCGACACCATGGAAGATGCAGCGAAGAGCGTCGTAGCAGCCGCTGCCGGTCAAGCTTAATTAAGGAATCAACATGTCCATTCTGATCAATAAAGATACCAAAGTCGTTACTCAAGGGATCACCGGCAAGACCGGTCAGTTCCACACCCGCGGTTGCCGCGACTACGCGAACGGCAAAGCTGCCTTCGTGGCAGGCGTGAACCCGAAGAAAGCCGGCGAAGACTTCGAAGGCATTCCTATTTTCGCCAGCGTGACCGAAGCGAAAAAAGAAACCGGCGCCAACGTGTCGGTCATCTACGTCCCGCCAGCGGGCGCGGCCGCCGCGATCTGGGAAGCTGTAGAAGCCGAACTGGACCTGGCCATTTGCATCACCGAAGGCATTCCGGTACGCGACATGATGGCCTTGAAGGACCGCATGGCGAAATCGGGCAGCAAAACGCTGCTGCTGGGCCCGAATTGCCCGGGCCTGATCACCCCTGACGAAATCAAGATCGGCATCATGCCAGGCCACATCCACCGCAAGGGCCGCATCGGCGTCGTCTCGCGTTCGGGCACGCTGACCTACGAAGCGGTCGGTCAGCTGACCGCGC
>JBDSKP010000706.1:0-1800 GCA_039916925.1 Duganella sp. | reverse complement strand
CCAAGTTCCGCGACGAGCGCCGTCCGCGCTTCGGCCTGATGCGCGGGCGCGAATTCACGATGAAGGACGCCTACTCGTTCGACCGCGACCTGGCCGGCATGCAGGCGTCGTATAAGGTCATGTATGACGCCTATGTGCGCATTTTCAACCGCTTCGGCCTGAAATTCCGCGCCGTGGCGGCCGACAACGGCGCCATCGGCGGCACCGGTTCGCACGAATTCCACGTCATCGCCAGCACCGGCGAGGACGCGGTCGTCTACTGCCCGACGTCGGACTACGCGGCCAACATGGAAGCGGCCGAGGCGTTGCCGCTGAACGCCACCCGTCCGGCCGCCGCGCAGGCGCTGACCAAGGTCGCCACGCCGGACGCCACCAAGTGCGAGCTGGTCGCCGAGCAGCTCAAGCTGCCGCTGGCGCAGACCGTCAAAACGCTGGCGCTGACCGTCGAAACCGAAAAAGACGGCAAAGTGGCTAAACAGTATTTCATGTTGCTGCTGCGCGGCGACCATGAGCTCAATGAAGTCAAGATGGGCAAGGTGGCCGGCCTGGCCGCGCACCGCTTCTCGACCGAGGCGGAAATCCTGGAAGTGTACGGCTGCGTGCCCGGCTACCTGGGCCCGGTCGGCACCAAGGCCCCGGTCACCGTGGTTGCCGACCGCACCGTCGCCAACATGGCCGACTTCGTCTGCGGCGCCAACGACGCCGGCTTCCACTACACCGGCGCCAACTGGGGCCGCGACGTGGCCGAGCCGGCCATCGTCGCCGATCTGCGCAACGTCGTCGAAGGCGACGCCTCGCCGGACGGCAAGGGCGTGCTGGCGATCGAGCGCGGCATCGAAGTGGGCCACGTGTTCCAGCTCGGCACGGCGTACTCGGCGGCGATGAAGGCCACCTTCCTCGACGAGAACGGCAAACCGGCGCCGCTGCAGATGGGCTGCTACGGCATCGGCATCACCCGCATCCTGGGCGCGGCGATCGAGCAGAACTTCGACGACAAGGGCATCGTCTGGCCGACGTCGCTGGCGCCGTTCGAACTGGTGCTGTGCCCGATGGGCATGGACCGCAGCGAGGCCGTCAAGGAAGTGGCCGAGAAGCTGTACGCCGACGCGCAGGCGGCCGGCATCGACGTCATCCTCGACGACCGCGGCCTGCGTCCGGGCGGCATGTTCGCCGACTGGGAGCTGATCGGCGTGCCGCACCGCGTGGTCATCGGCGACCGCGGCCTGAAGGAAGGCAACCTGGAATACCAGGGCCGCCGCGATGCCGAGGCCTCCGCCGTGGCCGTGGCCGACATGGTCGCGTTCATCAAGGGCAAACTGGGCAAGTGAGCACCCCGGTGAGCCTTGCCGTCATCAAGGCGGCGCGCGGCGCGCTGCTGGCCGGCGTGCTTGGCCTGGTGTGCAGCGCGCCTGCGCTGGCCGGTAACCAGAAAGAAGAGGCGATGGCCGACTCGGTGCGGCTGGCGCTGGCCAACGCCATCCGCGACGCTCGCGCGCCCAAGCCGAGCTTTCGGGACGATCAAAGCCGCGCGCGCTACCAGCGCTGGCTGGGCGAGATGAGCGAGCGGCTCCGGCGCAAGCTGCCCGACGACGAGTCGCGCATCGAATTTCTGGAGACCGCGTGGTACGAGGCCAGCCGGGCCGGGCTCGATCCGGCGCTGGTGCTCGGGCTGATCCAGGTGGAGTCGGCGTACCGCAAGTACGCGATCTCCCTCGTCGGTGCGCGCGGTTATATGCAGGTAATGCCGTTCTGGACTGGTGTTATCGGCGACCGCGACAAGAGCAAGCTGTTTCATATGCA
>JBDSKP010000705.1:0-8032 GCA_039916925.1 Duganella sp. | reverse complement strand
ATCGCGCGCATCAAGCTGGCCTGGTGGCGCAAGGAAATCGCCAACATGTACGAGGGCGCGCAGACCCACCCCGTCACGCTGGCGCTGCAACCGCACCTGGCCATCTACGACCTGAAGCAGGAGCACCTGCAGGCCATCATCGACGGCATGGAGATGGACTTGAACCAGACCCGTTATCTCGACTACCCGGCGCTGACCAGCTATTGCTGGCACGTGGCCTCGGTGGTCGGCATCCTGTCGGCCAGCATCTTCGGCGCGACCAAACCCGAGACGCTGCGGTACGCGGAAAAACTGGGCCATGCCTTCCAGTTGACCAACATCATCCGCGACGTCGGCGAGGACGCGCGCAAGGGCCGCATCTATCTGCCGGTCAACGAGCTGCAGCGGTTCAACGTCACCGCCGCCGACCTGCTCAACGCCCGCCACAGCGAGAACTTCGACAAGCTGATGGCGTTCCAGACCGCCCGCGCCCAGCAGGCGTACGACGACGCCCTCGCGCTGCTGCCGAAGGAAGACCGGCGCGCCCAGCGCCCCGGCCTGATGATGGCCGCCATCTACCGCACCTTGCTGACCGAAGTGGAAAACGACGGCTACCACGTGCTCACGCAGCGCATCTCGCTCACCCCCATCCGCAAACTGTGGCTCGCCTGGAAGACCTACATTCGTGGCTAACGACGACGCCGTGACCGGGTCGCCGGAGGAAAAGCGCTCGGCCGCGAAAGCCGAGCCATCGAGTTCGCGTTCGGTCGCCGTCATCGGCAGCGGCTGGGCCGGCTGCAGCGCCGCCGTCGAGCTGGCGCGGGCCGGCTTCAAAGTCACCTTGTTCGAGGCGGCGCGCACGCTCGGCGGACGCGCGCGCCGCGTCGAGACCGACCGCAAGCTGCTCGACAACGGCCAGCACATCCTGCTCGGCGCCTACAGCGAGACCTTGCGCCTGATGAAACTGGTCGGCGTCGAGCGCGACCAGGCCTTGCTGACCCTGCCGCTGCAGATGCGCTATCCACCGGGCGGCGGCATGGACTTCGTCGCGCCGCGCCTGCCCGCGCCGCTGCACCTGGCGCTCGCGCTGCTGCGCGCCAAAGGCCTGTCGCGCGCCGATAAAATGAGCCTGGCCCGCTTCTCGAGCACGGCGCGCTGGATGGGCTGGCAACTCAACGACGACTGCAGCGTCGGCGAACTGCTGGAACGCTTCGACCAGACGCCGCGCCTGATCCAGCTGATGTGGCGCCCGCTGTGCCTGGCGGCGCTGAACACGCCGCCCGAGCGCGCCTCGGCCCAGGTGTTCCTGAACGTGCTGCGCGACAGCCTGGGCGGCAAACGCGGCGCGTCCGACATGCTGCTGCCGCGGGTGGACCTGTCGGCGCTGTTCCCGGACGCCGCCTCGGGCTTCGTGCGGGCCCATGGCGGCGCCGTGCGCACCGGCGCCAAGGTGCAGGCGCTGCGCTCGATCGAGGGCCGGCTGTGGCAGGTCGACGTCAGCGGCGCGGCCGTCGGCGGCACCTGGAGCACCTATTTCAACGGCGTGGTGCTGGCCACCGGCGCCACCCAGGCCGCCGCGCTGCTGCACGCCGTGCCCGAGTGCGACACCACCGCCGTGTGCGCCCAGTTGACGGCGTTCGAAGCCGAAGCCATCACCACCGTCTACCTGCAATACGACGCCGCCACCCGGCTGGCGCTGCCGTTCTTCGCGCTGCTGGAGGACCCGGACAATTACCAGTGGGGCCAGTTCGTGTTCGACCGCGGCCAGCTCGACACCGGCCAGGCCGGCCTGCTGGCGGTGGTCATCAGCGCCTCGGCCAGTGTCGCCGCCCAGGAGCAGGATTTGCTGGCGGAGGCGGTCGCGGTGCAACTGGCGGCGGCGTTCCAGCGGCCGGAGCTGGGCCGTCCGGCGTGGTTCAAGGTGATCACCGAAAAGCGCGCCACCTACGCCAGCACGCCGGGGCTGGCACGGCCGCGCAACGCCAGCGGCCTGCCGGGGCTGGCGCTGGCGGGCGACTACACGGCCGGCGACTATCCAGCCACGCTGGAGACGGCGGTGCGTAGCGGCGTGGCGGCGGCGGCGCTGCTGAAGGGCATATCCCGGCATGTTGAGTAACGATTAACTTCCCCGGGGGGGCGATGACGGCCTTGTGCCCGGGACGATCCCCATCCGGTGTCCGGATTCTGTCGCCTGCCCCGCGATTTGCGCAGCCTGTCACATGGCGTTGGCATGTGGACGCGCATCTGCGTACAGTTGCACCATCGACAAAGACGTATATTGGAACACACCATGAGCAAGCAGCAATACCTCGATGCGCTCAAGCAGGCGATGCAGGGCCTGCCGCCGGAAACGGTGGCCAAGACCCTGGCCTACTACGAGCAGCGCTTTATCGACGGCCTGGTGGCCGGCAAAAGCGAAGCCGAGGTCTACCAGG
This sequence comes from Duganella sp., assembly GCA_039916925.1. Taxonomy (GTDB): domain Bacteria; phylum Pseudomonadota; class Gammaproteobacteria; order Burkholderiales; family Burkholderiaceae_D; genus Rugamonas. The sequence goes on along the minus strand of JBDSKP010000705.1, from coordinate 5,618 downwards.
AACTCGACGAGCCGCGCAAGATCGCGATGACGTTGCGCGCCACCGCCCATTTAAATGCTTTTGAGCAAAAGAAGACGCCGGTCAACCTGGCCCGCCTGATGGTGTCGTTTGTCGGCCTGGCGGTTTTCAACCTATTCATGGTCATTCCGGCGCTGGTGTACGCGTCGATGCTGCTGGTGGTGTATGTGTCGGCCTTCGCGTTCTACATCGGCGGCGTGGCGCTGACCGCCAGCGGCCTGTCCGGCCAGAACGAGCTGTCGCTGGAGGGCCCGCTGCACCACGTCATGGCCCTGACCCATTCCCGTTTCGACACCAAGGAAGAGGAAGCGGAGGCCAAGAGCTGGCGCATCGCCATCAACGACATGGGCATCCAGGTCAGCAAGGCGCCCGAGACCGCGGCGCAAGCGGCCGCCGACGACGCCGACGCCGACGCCGATCAGCATTCCGGCCGCGCCGGACGCCTGCTCGACCGCGCCGGCGCCGTGGCCTCGGGCGACGTGCACATCACCACCGACTTCGATAGCGGCGCCCGCACCACGCAGACCCTGATCGGCTTCGGCCTGATACTGGGCGGCATAGGCCTGTGCCTGATCGGCATCGTCCTGACGCGCTACACGGTGATCGGTTTGAGGCGCTATGCGGCGATGAACATGTCGCTGCTGCGCGGACGCTAAGGAGACATCGAATGCGCGCATTACTGAAAATCGGAATCGGCCTGCTGCTGCTGTCGTTCGTGCTGATCGGCGTGACGTACAGCATGCTCAAGGCCTACGGCAGCACCAGCCCGACCAGCACGGCCGGCCGCTCGCTGGGCGGCGAGACCAGGAAGGTCGACGCGATGGCCGTCACCGTGGCGCTCGACGGGCCGATCGACCTGACGCTGACCCAGGGACCGACGGCGTCGCTGAAGGTGCGCGGCGAGCAGCGCTCGCTGCAGAATATCGAAACCATCCAGGACGGGCGCGATCTGCACATCAGCACCAAGGGCATGCTGCTCAACCCGCGCCACCGGCTGCAGGTGGAGCTGGTGCTGCCGACGCTGGAGGAGCTCACCGTGCGCAGCAGCGGCGACACCAAGGTCTCCGGTTTTAGCGGCGACCGGCTGGAGCTGCGGCTGCACGGTTCGGGCAATGTCAACTTCTCCGGGCGCTATCGCGACCTGGTCGCCGGCGCGCACGGCAGCGGCAATCTGCAGCTGAACGCCGGCAGCAGCGAGCATGTGGAGCTGGAGCTGGTCGGTTCGGGCGAGATCAAGTCGTCGGGAAGCTGCAAGACGCTCGATGCGCAGTTGACCGGGTCCGGCGATCTGGATGCGCGACATCTGGCGGCGGACAAGGTCACGGTCGACCTGAAAGGCTCGGGCACCACCCATGTCTTCGCCAAGCAGGCGGCCGACCTGACGCTGCGCGGCAGCGGCGATATACGGGTGCTGGGTAATCCGGACCAGCGCAATGTCAACCGCAGCGGCTCGGGGGATGTTACCTGGGAATAGGACGGGAGACATTCCTGGCGCCCCAGGCCAGGACGTCGCGTCCCGCCGCCAGGCCGCTGGCCAGACACGCGGTCAGCAGGTAACCGCCGGTCGGCGCCTCCCAGTCGATCATCTCGCCGGCCACGAACACGCCCGGCGCCGCCTTAAGCATCGTCCCGTCCAACCCATCCCAACGCACCCCGCCGGCGCTGCTGATCGCCTCGTCGATCGGGCGTGGCCGCAACAGCCGCACCGGCAGCATCTTGATGGCGCGCCCCAGCTGGTCCGGATCGGCATACTGCTCCTTGCTCAAACATTCGCGCAGCAGCCCCGCCTTCACGCCCTTGATGCCCAACCGGCTTTGCAGATGACTGGCCAGCGAACGCGCCCCGCGCGGACGCGCGACCTCCGCGGCCACGCGCGCGGCCGGCAAATCCGGCAGCAAATCGAGATAAATCGTCGCCACGCCATCGGCCGCGATCTGGTCGCGCAAGGCCGCCGACAGCGCGTAGATCAAGCTGCCCTCGACACCGCCGGCGGTGACGACGAACTGCCCCTGCTTACGGAAGCTTTTCCCGTCCGCGCCGGTCGACGTGATGGCGACGGTGGTCAACGGCTCGCCCGCGTGGCGGCCACTGAAATGCTCGCTCCAGGCGGCGTCGAAGCCGCAATTGGCCGGCGCCAGCGGCGCCACGTCGACGCCGCGCGCCGCCAGCAACGGCACCCAGGCGCCGTCCGATCCCAGTCGCGCCCAGCTGCCGCCGCCCACTGCCAGCACGACCGCGTCGGCGCGCACCGCCAGCTCGCCGTCCGGCGTTTGCAGCAGCAAGGCGTCGTCACGCCAGCCCAGCCAGCGGTGTCGCATATGGAAACGCACGCCGCTCTCGCGCAGCCGGTGCAGCCAGGCGCGCAGCAACGGCGCGGCCTTCATATCGGTCGGGAACACGCGGCCGGAGGTGCCGACAAACGTCTCCACGCCCAGGCCATGCACCCATTCGCGCACGTCCCCCGGCCCGAAAGCGTCGAGCATCGGCCGCAGCGCGGCGGCGGCGCCGGCGTAACGGGGAACGAAATCCGCATACGGCTCCGCGTGGGTGATGTTCATCCCTCCCCGTCCCGCCAGCAGGAACTTGCGCCCGACCGAGGCCATCGCGTCGTACACGTCCACGCATGCGCCGCCCTGCGCCAGCGTTTGCGCGGCCATCAGCCCGGCGGGGCCGCCGCCGATGACGGCGACGCGAAAAGGTGTCAAACTAGACTGCATGCATTCGGTCCGATACGATCGAGATGAAGAACAATATTAATGGAGACATGATGGGCGCGATTTTCTGGATCAAACGCTATTTGCTGGCCGCCGTGCCGTTGTTCGCGATACTGGCCGCCGTCGAATGGTTCAAGGGCTCGACCTCGCGCGACGACTATCTGAGCGCCGCCGCGTGGGCGCTGGGCGCTGCCGCGCTGTTCACGTGGAGCGCGTGGCGCCGCTACCGCGAGGCCGAGGCGCGCGCCCTCGCGCAAACCCGCAAACCCTAAACCGAAGGGGTCGGCCCCCAAGGGGTCCGACCCCGGTTGGCGGTGCGGGTTTCCCTGACCGCCAGTTGACTCAGCCGCCCGTCACCGGTGGGAAGAACGCCACTTCGGCACCGTCGGCGACGGCGCTGTCGGCGCCGCACATGACCTGATTACACGCCATGCGCAAGGCCGGGCTACCCAGCGCGTCGCGCCAGGCGTCGCCGCGCGCGGCCAGATGGGCGCGCAGCTCGCCGACCGTTTGAACGAACGCCGGCAACTCCAGCGTTTCCGACGAGGCGCCAACGGCCTCGCGCACGCTGGCGAAAAATTTTACGGTGACAGCCATCAGTGCATCAACTCGCTAAACGGAATGAACCGGACCATGTCTCCGGCGGAGATGGTGGCGCCGGGCGGATTGTCGATCACGCCATCGCCCCACACGGTCGATGTCAGCACGCCGGAGCTGTGGTTGTTGAACAATTCGAGCCCGCCACTGGCGTTGATACGCGCGCGCAGGAATTCGTTGCGCTTGTCGGCCTTGGGCAGGTCGAAATCGGCGCGCATCGAAAACGCGCGCGGCGCGATCGAACCGGACACGCCCTGCAAGCGCAAAATGAACGGACGCACGAACATCAGGAAGGTGATGAAACTGGCGACCGGATTGCCCGGCAGACCGAGGAAGAAAGCATCCTTCACCTGGCCGAACGCCAGCGGCTTGCCCGGCTTGACCGCGATCAGCCACATGTTCAGCTTTCCCTCCGCCTCGACCGCCGGTTTGACGTGGTCCTCCTCGCCGACGGACACGCCGCCGGAGGTGATGATCAGATCATGCGCCCGCGCGCTTTCGCGCAGCACCGAACGCGTGGCCTCGAGCGTATCGGGCACGATGCCGAAGTCGCTGATCTCGCAACCGAGGTTCTCCAGCAGCGCGCGCAGGGTGAAGCGGTTGGAATTGTAGATCGCGCCGGGCGCCAGCGGCTCGCCCGGCATGGTCAGCTCGTCGCCGGTGAAGAACACGGCCACGCGCAGCTTGCGCTTGACCGGCAATTCCGCCAGGCCGACCGACGCGGCCAGGCCCAGCTCCTGGCTGCGCAGGCGCGTGCCCGCCGGCAGGATCACGCTGCCGCCGGTGATGTCCTCGCCGGCGCGGCGTATCCACTCGCCCGGCTTGGGCGCGTGCTTGATCGTCACCACATTGCCGACCAACTCGCACTGCTCCTGCATGACGACCGCGTCGGCGCCTTCCGGTATGTGGGCGCCGGTGAAGATGCGCGCCGCGGTCCCCGGCAGCAAAGGCTGGCCGACGTGGCCGGCCGGTATCCGCTGCGACACGGCCAGCGCCGCGTTGCCGCCGGCGCAATCGGCGGCGCGCACCGCGTAGCCGTCCATCTGCGTGTTGTCCATGCCCGGCACATTCATGCCCGACACCTGCGCGTCGGCCAGGACACGGCCGTTGGCGTTCAGCGTCGGCACCGTTTCGGCCTGCTCCACCGGACGCGCGGCGGCCAGCATCAAGGCCAGCGCCTCGCCGACGGCCAGCATCGGCCGGGGTTGCGGTTTGGACGGCTGTGCGCTCATGATCACAGGCCGGTGTTGGCGGCGATGTAAGCCTTCATCTTCTCGACATCGGGCTCCATGACCACGAACTTCTGCGGCAGGTCCTCGATATTTTCGAAGCCTTCCGGACGCTCGGCGTCCTCGCCGAGCGCGTCGAGGATGGTCTCGTTGAACTTGGCCGCCAGCGCCGTTTCCAGCACGATCATCGTCACGCCCGGTTCCAGGTTTTCGCGCGCCACCTTGATGCCGTCGGCGGTGTGGGTGTCGATGACGATGCCGTAGTCGTCGGCGACGTCGCGGATCGTGTTGAGGCGGTCGTCATGGGTCGACTTGCCCGACTTGAAGCCGTATTTGGACACCAGCTTGAATTCGTCGCCGTCGCTGCCAGGTTTGCCCGACAGGTCGAAACCGCCGTGCGTCTCCACCTTGTGGAACAGCGCGCGCACGCGCTCGCTGTCGCGGCCGACCAGGTCGTAGATGAAACGCTCGAAGTTCGACGCCTTCGAAATGTCCATCGACGGGCTGCTGGTATGGTAAGTCTCGGCCGATTTGCGCACCCGGTAGACGCCGGTGCGGAAGAATTCGTCGAGCACGTCGTTTTCGTTGGTGGCGGCGACCAGCTTGTCGATCGGCAGGCCCATCATGCGGGCGATGTGGCCGGCGCAGATATTGCCGAAATTGCCGGTCGGGACAGTAAACGACACCTTTTGTTCATTGCTGGTGGTCGCGCTTAGATATCCGCGAATGTAATACACCACTTGCGCCACGACGCGCGCCCAGTTGATCGAATTGACGGTGCCGATCTTTTGCGCGGCCTTGAATGGCAGGTCGTTCGAGACGGCCTTGACCATGTCCTGGCAATCGTCGAAGACGCCTTCGACGGCGATATTGAAGATATTCTTGTCCTGCAGGCTGAACATTTGCGCGGTCTGGAACGCGCTCATTTTCTTGTGCGGCGAGAGCATGAAGACGCGGATGCCCTTCTTGCCGCGCATAGCGTATTCGGCGGCGCTGCCCGTGTCGCCCGAAGTCGCGCCGAAAATATTGAGTTCGCCCTTGTCCTTGGCCAGCGTGTATT
>JBDSKP010000704.1:0-1678 GCA_039916925.1 Duganella sp. | reverse complement strand
ACATAGACGATCATGTAGCGGCCAGCCTTGTTCAGCATGCGGGCGATCACGCCCTGATAGCCGGCGGCGGTGCTGTTGAACTTGCGGTTGAACCAGCCGAAGAAGCCCTTCTTCTCGTGGTGATGACCCTTTTCGACCGGCTTGAGCATGTCGCGCACAGCGCCGGCGTCAAGGTCAGCGCCATCAGCGCCGAGAAGCCCATCGCCGACACCATCGCCAGCGAGAACTGGCGGTAGATGGCGCCGACGGCGCCGCCGAAGAAGGCCATCGGGATGAACACCGCCACCAGCACCAGCGTGATGCCGATGATGGCGCCGGTGATCTGCGACATCGCCTTGCGGGTGGCGTCGCGCGGCGACAGGCCTTCCTCGCTCATGATGCGCTCGACGTTCTCCACCACCACGATGGCGTCGTCGACCAGGATGCCGATCGCCAGCACCATGCCGAACATGGTGAGCACGTTGATCGAGAAGCCGAACAGCTGCATCATGGCGAAGGTGCCCATCAGCGCGATCGGCACGACGATGGTCGGGATCAGGGTGTAGCGGATGTTCTGCAGGAAGATGTACATGACGATGAACACCAGCAGCACAGCCTCGAGCAAGGTCTTGACCACTTCCTCGATCGAGATCTTGACGAAGGTGGAGGTGTCGTACGGGATCGTGTACTGCACGCCTGGCGGGAAGTACTTTGCCAGTTCGTCCATCTTGGTGCGCACCGAGGTGGCCGTCTGCAGCGCGTTACCGGTCAGCGACAGCTGCACGGCGACGGCGGCGAACGGCGCGCCGTTCAGGCGCGCGCTGATGTTGAAGTTGGCGCCGCCCATCTCGATGCGGGCCACGTCCTTGAGGCGCACCACCGAACCGGCGGTGTTCGAGCGCAGCACGATCTCGCCGAACTCGGTGGTCGACGACAGCTGGCCGGTGACGACGATCGGCGCCGAATAGCTTTGCCGCGAGGGGCTGGGCAGGTCGCCCAGCGTGCCGGAGGTGACCTGGGCGTTTTGCGCGCGGATGGCGGCGGTGACGTCGGCCATCGTGAGCTTGAGGCCGACCAGCCTGGCCGGGTCGACCCAGACGCGCATGGCCCGCTCGGTGCCGAACAACTGCGCCTGGCCGACGCCGGGAATGCGCTTGATCTCGTTGACGACGTTGCGCGCCATGTAGTCGCCAAGGCCGGTCGGGTCGAGCCGGCCGTCGGTCGAGGTCAGGCCGACGAACATCAGGATGTTCGAGCGCGCCTTGTTGACCTGCACGCCCTGCTGGGTGACCGAGGCGGGCAGGCGCGATTCGACGCGCTTGATGCGGTTTTGCACGTCGACCGCCGCCAGGTCCGGATTGGTGCCGGGGACGAAGGTGACGGTGATGGTCACGGAGCCATTGGCCTCGCTTTGCGATTCGACGTACTGCAGGCCGTCGGCGCCGTTCATTTCCTGTTCGATGACGCTGGTGACGGCGTCGTCGAGCACCTGGGCGGTGGCGCCCGGATAGCTGGTGGTGATGACGATGGACGGCGGCGCGATGGTCGGGTACTGCGACACCGGCAGCACCGTGATCGCCAGCGCCCCGCCGAGCAGGATGAATAATGCGATCACCCAGGCGAAGACGGGGCGGTCGATGAAGAACTTGGCCATCTGAGCTCCAGGTTATTTGGCGGCCGCGGGGGCGGGGGCGGGGGC
>JBDSKP010000703.1:0-3552 GCA_039916925.1 Duganella sp. | reverse complement strand
CCGGTTTTTTGGCTTCGGCGGAAGAACAGTTTGACCATCATTCGCCTGCCGACGCCTTCACTATCCAGAAGACCGGCGGCGATCGTGACGGTTCCAGGCGACACTTTCTCGGGCAACCAGTCGCCCTCAAATTCGCAATAGCTGGGCGTTGCCAGCAGCTCTCGTGCTTCCATCTCAGGGATATTATTCATTGGCGCCCCCTCGGATCACAAACACACCTGACCGCTACCGATCTCAGCCATACTAAGCTTGCCTTCTAGGCAAGTCAATCTCACGCCAAGAAGAAACAATCCCGTCCAGAAACGACAAAGGGCCACGCTTACGCGTGGCCCTCGTGAATTCTGGCTCCCCGACCTGGACTCGAACCAGGGACCTGCGGATTAACAGTCCGTCGCTCTACCAACTGAGCTATCAGGGAATTGAGGCCAGAATTATAGCCGCTCAAGTTTGATTTGCCCAGCCCAAAAAGCAACTATTTTCGCCGGCGCGCCCAGCCGCCCACCATACCCAGCCCCGCCAGCAACATGCCGTAGGTGGCAGGCTCCGGCACCGCGGCGATGACCGAGATATCGTCCAACGCGGCGCCGTAGTAGCTATGGTAAGGATCGCCCACAAAACTCAACGTGCTGGTGCCTGACGTGGCGACAAAGCTGAAGCTCTTCCTGACCCAGCCCATGTTGGCGACTGTCTTGCCGTCGATATCGAAGGTGAAGGTAACCGCCGCGGTCACGCTGGTGTAGAGGAACTTGTCGCCGCCTACGGGATTGCCCGCCAGGCTGACCAACCATCCAGGCCGGAACCAATGGTTTCGAAACCACCGCTAAAACCGCCGGCGGACTCGAAGCCGCCGTTGTGAATCAGCTCGACCGAGGCGTGCGCCGCCGGGCTGAGAACGGCGAAGGCCGCGATGGCGGCCAAGGCTTTCATTGTGGACATGCCACCTCCCTGCTATAGTTGTTTTAATTAAACGAAAATTTCCTCGCATTAACTCGATAACTATAGCTGATAACAAGCGAACCTCAAGAATTACATTTTGGAAACGGAAATGAAAAAACCGCATGCTGCATTGAAACGATTTTAAACGTTGCAAGCATACATGCGGCTTTCAGTATTCTGGCTCCCCGACCTGGACTCGAACCAGGGACCTGCGGATTAACAGTCCGTCGCTCTACCAACTGAGCTATCAGGGATTAGAGGCAACATTTTATACCGTTTCGTTCGCGCCATCAAGAAAGATTTCTGTCAGCGCAACTCGTTGCGATATGCCGTGTTGCCACTCGGATCAAGCTGCTGCTCAACCCGAAGAAGCAAGAGTTTAGAGCACTTTGGCGATGGCGTCAATGACGATGTCGATATTGCGCGAATTCAACGCCGCCACGCAGATGCGGCCGGTGTCGACCGCGTAGATCGACTGCTCGCGCAGCTGATCGACCTGCGCCTTGGTCAGGCCCGAGTACGAGAACATGCCGACCTGGTCGCGCACGAAGGCGAAATCATGGGCCGGCGCTTTCGCCTTCAGCTTTTCGACGAAGGCCTCGCGCATTTCCTTGATGCGCACGCGCATACCGGCCAGCTCGTCTTCCCACATCTGGCGCAGCTCGGGCGTGGTCAGCACGGTGGCGACCACCTTGCCGCCGTGCACGGGCGGGTTGGAATAGTTGGTGCGCACGACACGTTTCAGTTGCGACATCAGACGGGCCGCCTCTTCGCCGCTGGCGGCGACCACGCTCAGCGCGCCGACCCGCTCGCCGTACAGGGAGAACGATTTCGAGAACGAGTTCGACACCAGCAGCGGACCGCCGGCGGCGGCGAAGCGGCGCACCACGGCGCCGTCTTCGGCGATACCGGCGCCGAAGCCCTGGTACGCCATGTCGAGGAACGGCACCAGGCCGCCGCCGATGACGGCCGCGATGACCTCATCCCACTGGACCGAGGTCAGGTCGGCGCCGGTCGGGTTGTGGCAGCACGCGTGCAGCAGCACGATGGAACCGCGCGGCATGGCCTTCAACGCGGCCAGCATGCCGGCGAAATTGACGCCGTGGGTGGCGGGATCGTAGTAGGCGTAGTTATTGACGGTGAAGCCGGCGCTTTCGAACAGCGCGCGGTGGTTCTCCCAGCTTGGGTCGCTGATGTAGACCTGCGAATCGGGCGAGAAGCGCTTGAGGAAGTCGGCGCCGATTTTCAGCGCGCCGGTGCCGCCGATCGCTTGCACGGTGACCGCGCGCTTCTCTTGAATTATCGCGCTGTCGGCGCCAAATACCAGCTCTTGCACCGCCTTGTCGTAGGCAGCCAGGCCTTCGATCGGCAGGTAGGTGCGCGGCGCGGGCGTGGCGATCAGGATTTCTTCCGCTTTCTGTACGCAAGACAGCAGAGGCACTTTGCCGTTGTCGTCATAATAAACGCCGACACCCAGGTTGATTTTGGCTGGGTTTTGGTCGGCGTTGAAGGCTTCGGTGATGCCCAGGATCGGGTCGCGTGGTGCCATGTCGATGGCGCTGAACAAGCTAGGATTCGTCATGATAAGATTGGATTCGATTGGAAGCGTTTCGCAGCGGATGAACGTAGACAGCGCCCCACAAAAACTGCTTCAGGCCGCTGGCAGGCCATTATTCTAACAAAGGTCGGAACAAGATGGCTGAATTACCAGTAGATAACCCAACGGCAACGGTTGTTACCTTCCCGGACTCGCCGTTCAAACTGCACCAACCCTTCCCGCCCGCCGGTGACCAGCCGGCGGCGATCGACAAGCTGTGCGAGGGCATCGACGACGGCCTGTTCTTCCAGACGCTGCTCGGCGTGACCGGCTCCGGCAAGACCTACACGATGGCCAACGTGATCGCCCGCATGGGACGTCCGGCCATCGTTTTTGCGCCCAACAAGACGTTGGCGGCGCAGTTATATAGCGAGTTCAGGGAATTTTTTCCGCAGAACGCGGTGGAATATTTTGTCAGCTATTACGATTATTACCAGCCGGAAGCCTATGTGCCGCAGCGGGATTTGTTTATCGAGAAAGATTCCTCGATCAACGAACATATCGAGCAGATGCGGCTGTCCTGCACCAAGTCGCTGATGGAACGACGCGACGTGGTCATCGTGGCCACCGTGTCGGCGATCTACGGTATCGGTAATCCGAACGAATACCACCAGATGATCCTGACGTTGCGTGCGAAGGACAAGGTCAGTCAGCGCGACCTGATCGCCCGCCTGATCCAGATGCAGTACACCCGCAACGAAGTCGACTTCAGCCGCGGCACCTTTCGCGTCCGTGGCGACACGGTCGATATTTTCCCGGCCGAACATGCCGAACTGGCGATCCGGGTCGAGACCTTTGATGATGAAATTGAAAGCCTGCAGCTGTTTGATCCGCTGACCGGCCGTATCCGGCAGAAAATTCCGCGCTTTACTGTTTATCCGGGCTCGCATTACGTCACGCCGCGCGGCACCGTGCTGCGCGCGATCGAGTCGATCAAGGACGAGTTGCGCGAGCGGCTGGAGTTTTTCCGCAAGGAAAACAAGCTGATCGAAGAGCAACGGCTGGAGCAGCGTACCCGC
>JBDSKP010000702.1:0-5589 GCA_039916925.1 Duganella sp. | reverse complement strand
GGCAAGGCGGCCATCTTGCCGCCGGAAATGGCGGCGGCGGCCTGCAAGAACATCTCGGAGAGCGTCACCGACACCACGCTCGTCACCGAATCGCAGTGCTCGATCGGCAAGATCAAGGTCACCATCCGCAAACTCGGCAACGACACGTGGGAAGTCATGCATCAGGGCGACATGAAAACGTCGCCGGCAGGGTCGGACATGAACGCCATGCGGCCGATGCTGGAGAACATGGTCAAGAACGCGCCGACAGCCGAGCAGCGGGCGCAGGCCAAGCAAATGTTGGCCGATTTGCCCAAGCAGCAAGCGGCGATGCAGGCGGCGCTGGCCGAGACCAAGGCCGAGTTGATCAAGGAGCAGGCCAGCGCCAGCTCGGCGGCGGAGAAGGCGGAGATCGCGAAGCAGTTGCAAGCGATGGACCAGGGCGGCCCGCGCATGCAAACCAGCAGCCGCACGCTGTGGACGCGCATCGGCAACAGCTGCGCCGCGCCGTCGCGCTAGCGAAGCGCCGGCGGCCTAGGACCGCATCGCCGCTTCGATGCGGCGGTCGGGCAGGAACCACAAAATCGCCACCAACACGAGCAGCGTGAACGACACCCACACCGCCACGAACGCCAGCGGAACCGCGAGGAAATACAGCACCATCGACGCGATGCCCTTGCGGTCCTTGCCGACGGCTTGGGCGAGGATGCGGTCCTTGGGATTGCGCGCGATCAGCGTGCGTTCGAGGATGAAGTAGGCCACCGACGACATGAACAGCATGGCGCCATACAGCGCGACGGGCAACGGCGCGAAATGGTTCTCGCCCATCCAGCCGGTCGCGAACGGCACCAGCGACAGCCAGAACATCAGATGCAGGTTGGCCCATAGCACGGCGCCATCGACCACGGTGGAGGCGTGCAGCATGTGGTGGTGGTTGTTCCAATAAATGCCAACATAGACAAAACTCAGCACGTAGCTGAGGAATACCGGCACCAGCGGCTGCAACGCCGCCCAATCGGCCCCATGCGGCACCTTCAGTTCCAGCACCATGATGGTGATGATGATGGCGATGACGCCATCGCTGAATGCCTCCAACCTGCCCTTACCCATTCCAGTTCCTATCATGAGATCGTCGACTCGTCCGAGTTTACAGGATGAACGACGCCTTGGGCGCGTCCAACCCTCTCCCATTTGGCTACTGGCGAATCTCCGGCTAGACCGGTTGCGCCGCCGAAAAGTTCAACCGCGATCGCCGGGTCGGCTGTAGCGTTCAGCGCCGCATCAATCGTGCGCTCTATGCCGCGCATACATGACGGCGTAAAGTAGTGATACTGCGGAGGAGCCATCATGAATAGCAATCATCAGTCCCAGCAGGGCCAGCACTACATCGCCGAGCGAGTCGCCCGTCTGGTGACGGCGATCGACTACCAAGGACAGGCCGTGTCGGGACTGCGCGAGGAAATGCGCGCCGGCTTCGTCCGTACGGACGCGGAGTTCGTTCGTGTGCACGAGCAGTTACTGCGAATACGCACCACGGACTTCCGCATCCTGTTGAGCATTTGCCTAACCACCGCTCTTGGCACGGCAGGCTTGATCATCAAGGTTTTTGGTCTGCTCCCATCGCCTTAAACGACGATCATCGCGCCGCCCGCCCTATTCCCCCATCGGACTACTGGCGGATCTCCGGTTCGACCAGTTGCGCCAGCAGCACCAGCGACTCTTGCCAGCCCAGATAGCACGCCTCGGTCGGGATCACCGCCGGGATGCCTTCCTGCACCACCTTCAGCTCCACGCCGCAGAACACCTCGCGCAGCGTGACGGTCGTTTGCATCTGGCCCGGCAGGTTGGGATCATCGAACGTGGCCGTGTAGCGCAGCCGCTCGTTGGGCACCAGCTCGAGATATTCGCCGCCAAACGAATGGCTGTCGCCGGTGGTGAAGTTGGTGAACGACATCCGGTAGGCGCCGCCCACCTTGGCATCCATCTGGTGGACCTTGCCGGTGAATCCAAACGGCGGCAGCCATTTGGCCATGGCGTCGGCGTTCAGGAAGGCGCGGTACACCCGGTCCGGCGTGGACTTGAGGACGCGTTGCAGTTGCACGGTATTGGTGGTCATAATCGATTCTCCTGAAGAAGTAGAGGACAGCCCTCAGATCATACGACGAAGCACGAGCGGTCGATTCGACATCGGCCTGCAAATTTCTCTCAAATTTCTGGCGGACGCTCGCACGCTAGTGTCCTGAATTGCAGATTCGTTGAATAAATATGGCGAGAATCGGCCCGATACTGCGTCGCAAATGCGCGCAAGGCCCCGGCCTTGCTGTGCTTTGCTCCTTGTCTCAGGCCGATTTCGCCACATTTATTATTCAACGAACTAGCAATTCAGGACACTAGCCGCTCAGGGTGCAACCGCGGCCGCGCGCCTTGGCCAGGTACAGCGTGGTATCGGCGCGGCGCAGCATCGCCTCGATGGTGTCCGCGTCCGACAGCCGCATGGCGATGCCGGCGCTGTACGACAAGCCGAAATCGAGCGCCGGGACGACGTGCTCGGCCAGCCAGCCGCGCAGGCGCCGGTCGTAGGCCTGGACGGCGGTAAGGTCGGCGCTGTTTAACAGCACGCAGAATTCCTCGCCGCCGTAGCGGCAGAACACGTCGCCGGCGCGGCTGACCGCCCGCAGCGCCGCCGCGAACCGTTGCAGCGCCAAGTCGCCGGCGGCGTGACCGCGCGTGTCGTTGAGTTGCTTGAAGTGATCGAGGTCGAGCATGAGCACGCCCATCGGCCGCCGGTGGCGCACGCCCATCGCCAGATCGATGCCGGCCTGCGCCAGCCAAGCGCGGCGGTTGAGCGCGCCGGTCAGGCCGTCGACCGTGGCCAGCCGCTCCAGCTCGCGCGCCGCCTCGTCGCGGTGGGCCAGCAGGATCGCCGCCAGCGACAGCACCACGGTGACGTTGGCCACCAGCGCGAACACCAGGTTGACCACGTGCGGGGCGAAGAAATGGGGAAAGTCGGCCGTGTAGAAGGCGCCCAGCACGCCGCGCCAGGCCGTCACCACCATCTGCGCCAGCAATGAGATCACCAACAACCAGCGCCAGCGGCCGACCGGCACCCGTGGCCGGCGGCACAACGCCACGACCACCAGCGCCATCTGCACGGTCAGCAGGCCGTTGGCCCAGCCGACGCGGAACGCGTAATCCGAAAAGCCGGCGCCGTAGCCCAGCGTGAGCACCACCGCGATGACGGCCGGCGCGCGCGCGGTGGCCCGGCGCCCGCACCACAGGTCGAAGGCGACCGCGTTGAACGCCATGCCGCCGGCGATGCAGCCCATCGACAAGGTCGACAGCACGCGGTCGGCCCAGCCGCCCGGCGCGCACACGCTCGACAGCAGCAACAGCACCCAGCCGGCCGTCTGCAGCACGATGCCCGCCTGCGCCCGCCGCGCCGGGCGGTTCACCTGCCCCATGAAATACGGCAACGCGACCGCCATCGTCAACATGTTGAGCGTCATCGCGATGAGCAGGGTGGAGACGTCGATGTGCATGACAACCAGGCGGAGAGCGTGGCTCTATGCGGCCCACGGGGTCGTAGTATAACGCAACCACCAATGCCACCAGACAACTTCGTGGTCGTTAATGCACGCGCCGGCCGTTTTCGGGAGGAACGCGCGCCAAGGCGGGCTCGGCTACACTGCTGGCTACGCCCACACACGAAAGGATTATCGATGGAAAATTTCGCCGACTTGCTCGAGACGCTGACGCGGCAGGAGAAGGAACTGCAATTCACCGCGTTCGGCGGCGACACCGCGCTGGCGCTGGGCCTGAAGGTGGTCGAGCTGGCCAAGGAGCGGCAAAAGAGCATCACCGTCAACATCACCGTCAACGGCCAGGTGCTGTTCCACCACGCGATGCAGGGCGCGTCGGCCGACCAGGCCGACTGGATACGCCGCAAGAACAATGTGGTGAACCGTTTCGGCCGCTGCTCGTTCTTCATCGGCATCGACCACAAGCACCGCGGCGTGGCCTTCGACGAGATCAAGTATCTCGACCCGGCCGACTACGCGGCCCACGGCGGCGCCTTCCCGATCACGATCAGGAACGTCGGCATGATAGGCACGGTGACGGTGTCGGGCCTGCGCCAGGCGGAGGACCACGCGATCGCCGTCGAGGCCCTGCGCGCGGTGCTGGTCTAATCAGTAGTGCGGCGGCGGCTCGTGCGCGGAGGCGCCGCCGCCGTTGCCCGAGGCCTGGTCGCGCACATGCTGAACCAGCGCGGCGCACATCTGCTCGAGCTTGTCGATCTGCTGTTGCTGCTCGTAGACGCGCTGGTTCAGCGACTCGACGATGTGTTCCTGGTGCGCCAGTTTGATTTCAATATCGATGAAGCGGTCTTCGGTGGTGCCCACGGCATACTCCCTGCTGGAAAGCATGCATTCTAACCGCCCCGGCGCTTATTTCAGATAGACGCCGCCGCACAGCACCATGTCGTCTTCCGGCATGCAATACATCGTCTTCGGCTCGATCTTGCCGCTGGTCGGGTTGGTGAACTTGTAATCCTGCCAGAACGGCTTTTTCTTCTTGGCCATCTCGATCCGCTCCTTGATGAAGAACTTGCCGTCGATGTCGCGGATCTCCATCAGGTTCTTGCCGATCATCTTGGGATTGGCGCCGTGCGAGCGCACCGTGCCGTCGAGGCCGTAAATCACCACGTACAGGTCGCGGTCGGTGAACTGGCCGTCCTTCTTCTCGATCTCGGCGTAGGTTTTGTCGTTGCCGTTGGCCTTCCAGTATTTCAGGGCCTTGTGCACCATGGCCTCGGCTTCGGGCTTGGTGGCGAATTCGGCGGCGCGCGCGGCCGGCATCAACGCGCAGGACAGCAGGAGGACGGCAAGAAGTCGGTTACACAAAATATCACCTCTAAAGGGCAAATGCATCGGGCCAAAGCGGCTGTGCTTGATGCTATCACATTGCTCGTCGACAACGCGCGCATATCGCGGCGCTACGGTTTCGCTTCCGGCTTGGGCGTGGCTAAAAGTTCCTTCATCCGCGCCAGCCGCTCTTTCGGCGTGATGATTTCGGATTCGACCGGCGCGGCGGTGCCGACGTCGAGCTCCATCTCCTTGATGAAACGCGACGGATCGCAATGCACCTGCTCGCCGGCGCGCTTGCGCTTCTTGCACCAGGTGATCTGCAAGGTGCGCTGGGCGCGCGTGATGCCGACATACATCAGGCGGCGCTCCTCCTGCACGCGGGCGGCGATGGTCTCGGCCGGCGCGTCCGGGTCGCCCTTGTGCGGCAGGATGCCCTCCTCGACGCCGACCAGGAACACGTGCGGATACTCCAGCCCCTTGGACGCGTGCAGGGTCGACATGCGCACCGCGTCCGGGTCCTCGTCCTGGCCCTCGAGCATCGACATCAACGCCACCATCTGCGTCAGCTCCAGCACGTTCTTTTCGTCGCCATCGCGGTCCTTGCCGCCGCGGCCGCGCTCCTTGAGCCAGTTGGTAAACTCCAGCACGTTCTGCCATTTGCTCTGCGCGGCGCGTTCGTCGAACATATCGTAGAGATAGGATTCGTAGTTGATCGCTTCAAGCAGGTCGTCGAGCACCTGCGCCG
>JBDSKP010000701.1:0-8989 GCA_039916925.1 Duganella sp. | reverse complement strand
TCGCATAAATCCTTCACACTGGTTAAATGTTAGCGCTTATCATTTTAGGGTAAAGGCATGGTACAGGCAACAAATTTAGACAAGTCGGCGGCACCGGTAATCATCGAAATGCGCGTCGTCCCCGTGGCGGGCCGCGACAGCATGCTGCTCAATTTGTGCGGCGCGCATGCGCCATACTTCACCCGCAACCTGGTGCTGCTCAAGGATAGCGCCGGGCATACCGGCATGGGCGAGGTGCCCGGCGGCGCCGGTATTTTGCGCGCGCTGGAAAACGCCGTGCCGCTGGTTGTCGGCACCCGGATCGGCCGCTATAACCGCACCCTCAACGGCATCCGCGAGGCGATCGCCAACAAGAACGTCAGCGGACAGCAGTACCAGGTGACTTCCGAAGCGGAGGCGCAGGTGTTGAAGCAGCCGCACGAGATCAACCTGCGGCTGGAGAACGTGGTCACCGCCGTCGAGGCGGCGCTGCTCGACCTGCTGGGCCAGCACCTTGGCGTGCCGGTGTGCGAACTGCTCGGCGCCGGCCAGCAGCGCGACAGCGTTCCGATGCTGGCCTATCTGTTCTACATCGGCGACCGGTCGCGCACCGACCTCGATTACCTGGCCGGGCAGGGCGCGTCCGGCGACTGGTACCACATGCGCCACCAGGAAGCGATGACGCCGGCCGCCATCGCCAGGCTGGCCGAGGCGACGGTGGAAAAATACGGTTTCCGCGATTTCAAGCTCAAAGGCGGCGTGATGAGCGGCGCGGAGGAGATGGAGGCGGTGGCGGCGATCAAGGCGAGCTTCCCCGACGCGCGCGTGACGCTCGACCCGAACGGCGCCTGGTCGCTGCGCGAGGCGGTGGAACTGTGTCGTGGCCAGGGCCACCTGCTGGCGTACGCCGAAGATCCGTGCGGTCCGGAGAACGGTTATTCCGGGCGCGAGATCATGGCCGAATTCCGCCGGGCGACCGGCATACCAACGGCTACCAACATGATAGCGACGGACTGGCGCCAGATGGCCCATTCGCATCTGCTGGGGGCGGTCGACATTCCGCTGGCCGATCCGCACTTCTGGACCATGCAGGGTTCCGTGAGACTGGCGCAGCTTTGCCACGATTGGGGGTTGACTTGGGGATCGCACTCGAATAATCACTTCGACGTGTCGCTGGCGATGTTTACCCACGCGGCGGCGGCGGCACCGGGTAAAATCACCGCGATCGACACGCACTGGATCTGGCAGGAAGGGCAGGAACGGCTGACGCGCGAACCGCTGCAAATCGTCGGCGGCGAGGTCAAGGTGCCGCTTTCGCCGGGCCTGGGCGTCGAGCCGGACATGGACCGCATCGAGGCGGCGCATGAACTGTACAAAAAAGTGGCGTCCACCGCGCGCGACGACGCGCTGGCGATGCGCTATCTGGTGCCCGAATGGACCTATCACCCTAACAAGCCTAGTCTGGGAAGAATATGAAAAATCAACTGAAGCACGCACCGACGGCGGTGCACCTGCCGGCCGATCTGCCGCAAGCTCTGCTGGTGGGGCGCGTCTGGCGCGACGATGTCAATGGGCCCTGCGTGGTGGTGGTGCGCGACGGCGAGGTGTTCGACATCACCGCCCACAGCGCCACCGTGGCCGATTTGCTGGACCGGGACGATCCCGCCGGTTTCGCGCGCGCGGCGCGGGGAGAGTCGCTGGGACGGGTGGAGGCGTTGATCGAGGCCGCGCTGGGCGACGATGCCGCCACGCGCAGTCCGCGCCTTCTGGCGCCATGCGATGTGCAAGCGATCAAGGCGTGCGGTGTGACGTTCGCGGTCAGCCTGCTCGAACGCGTGATCGAGGAGCAGGCCGGCGGCGACGCGGCGCGCGCCGATGCGTTGCGCGGCACGCTGCTCAAGGATATCGGTGCCGACCTGTCGGCCATCAAGCCAGGTTCGCCGGAGGCGGAAAAGCTCAAGCAGCAGTTCATCGAGCGTGGCGCCTGGTCGCAGTACATGGAAGTGGGCATCGGGCCGTACGCGGAGGTGTTCTCCAAGGCGCAGCCGATGTCCGCCGTCGGTTTCGGCGCCGACGTGGGCCTGCATCCGGATTCGAAGTGGAACAATCCGGAGCCCGAGATCGTATTGGCCGTGAACAGCCGCGCGCAGGCGGTGGGCGCCACGCTTGGCAACGACGTCAACCTGCGCGACATCGAGGGACGCAGCGCCCTCCTGCTGGGCAAGGCCAAGGACAACAACGGTTCGTGCGGCATGGGGCCATTCATTCGCCTGTTCGACAGCGGCTTCACCATCGACACGGTGCGCAACGCCGAACTGCGTTTGCTGATCCAGGGCGCGGACGACGGTTTCCGCCTCGACGGCGAAAGCCGCATGCGTGAAATCAGCCGCGATCCACTGGACCTGGTGGCGCAGACCACCGGCGCGCACCACCAGTATCCGGATGGTTTCATGCTCTTCCTGGGCACCATGTTCTCGCCGATCAAAGACCGGGGCGCGCCGGGCGCGGGCTTCACCCACAAGCTGGGCGACCGGGTCAGCATCGCCAGCCCTTCGCTCGGCACGCTGGTCAATCACGTGCAGCTTAGCGACGCGATCGCGCCATGGACTTTTGGCGTACGCGCGCTGTACCGCAATCTCGCGCGGCGCGGACTGCTGGGTGACGACTTGTCTTAATGGCGGGACCCGAATCAAACTAATAATAATCAAATGGAGATGAACAAGATGGTCCAAGCAACTTCCGCAGAGAAGAAGATGGTGTACGCCACGTATCCCGATCTTGCGGACAAGCGGGTACTGATCACCGGTGGCGGCACCGGGATCGGGGCCGCGCTGGTGGAGGCATTTGTGGCGCAGGGTGCGCAGGTGTGTTTTATCGATATCGTCGACGAGGCTTCCCGTGAACTGGAGTCGCGCCTGGCCGCGGCCGGGCATGCGCCGCGTTTTTTTCATTGCGATCTGACCGATCTCGATGCGCTGGCGCGGGTGATGGCCACGATTGAAAGCGAGTACGGGGCCATTGAGATCATGGTCAACAACGCCGCCAACGATCACCGGCACGAGATCCATGAAGTCACGCCGAAGTATTGGGACGACAGCATGGCGGTCAATCTGCGGCACCAGTTCTTTTGCGCGCAGGCGGTGGCGCCTGGCATGAAGGCCGCCGGACGGGGTGTGATCCTGAATTTCGGTTCGATCTCCTGGCACCTGGCTTTGCCCAAACTGGCGCTGTACGAGACCGCCAAAGCCGCCATCGAAGGCATGACGCGCGGGCTCGCGCGCGAACTCGGTGCTTTCGGCATTCGCGTCAACTGCATCATTCCGGGATCGGTGCGCACGCCGCGTCAAATGGCGCTGTGGCATACGCCGGAGGGCGAGCAGGAAATCCTCGACGCGCAGTGCCTGCGCGAGCGTGTGGAGCCGGAGGATATCGCGGCGATGACGCTGTTCCTCGCATCCGACAACGCCGGCCGCTGCTCCGGCCGCGATTATTTCGTCGACGCGGGATGGTACGGCGCATGACGACATTCCAAATTGAACCCGAGTGCATATGGGCCGTGGGCGCGACCTTGGGCGAAGGCCCGGTGTGGCACGCCGAAAACCACGCCCTGTATTTTGTCGACATCAAGGAACGCAAGGTGCACCGCTGCGGCGAGGACGGTGGCCTGCGCCAGAGCTGGAGCCTGCCCGACGAGGTGGGCTTCGCGCTGCCGATGCGCGGCGGCGATTTCGTTTGCGGCCTGCCGGGACAGCTGATGCGCTTCTCGTTCGACAGCGGCGCGCTGGACCTGATGCATGAAGTGGAGACGGACTTGCCGGGCAACCGGCTGAACGACGGCTATATCGACCGCCACGGCGCGCTGTGGTTCGGCTCCATGGACAACGCCGAGGTGCGGCCGAGCGGTTCGCTGTACCGCGTGCAGCGCAAGGGACTGCCGCGCCGCAAGGACAAGGGCTATGTCATCACCAACGGGCCGGCGTGCAGCCCGGACGGCCGCACCTTCTATCACACCGATACGCTGGAGAAGGTCGTCTACGCCTTCGATATCGACGACACCGGCCATTTATCGAACAAGCGGGTGTTCGTGCGCATCGCCGGCGAGGGCTACCCGGATGGCACGACCGTCGATTCCGACGGCGCCGTGTGGATCGCCTTGTTCGCAGGCGCGCGCATCGAGCGCTATTCGGCGCAGGGCGAGTTGATCGATACGGTACCGATGCCTTGTTCGAACATCACCAAGATCGCTTTCGGCGGCCACGATCTGCGCACCGTGTTTGTCACCACCGCGCGCAAGGGTTTGTCGGAGGAGGCGCTGGCCGCCGAGCCGCTGGCCGGCGGTTTGTTCCGCTTCCGCGTGCCGACGCCCGGCCAGATCCAGCATCAATATTGAGGTACTCAGCTAAGGCAATAAGGTAGCATCAATAACACCAACTAAAACCGATTGGAGACGCAGCAGATGAAAAGTAACCGCAGGCAGTTCCTGTCCTCGATGTCCGGCGTGGCCGGCCTGTCCGTGATCTCGGCGCCGATGGCGCTGGCGGCGGCCGCGCAGGCGCCTTACAAAAATCCTTCGCTGCCGCTGGAAAAGCGGGTGGACGATCTGCTGGGCCGCATGACGTTGGACGAGAAGATCGTCCAGCTGCAGTGCATCTGGCAAAAGAAAACCGAGATGCAGGACGCCGCCGGCGAGTTCTCCGCCGAAAAGGCGAAGAAAGCCTTCCCCAACGGCCTTGGCATGCTGGGCCGGCCATCCGACCGCCAACTGGGGCAGGCGGCGGGCGCCGGCGATACCGGCGAAAAGGCCAACCGCAACGCGCTGGAAACGGCGAACTATGTCAACGCCGCGCAGAAGTGGGCGGTCGAGCAAACCCGCCTTGGCATTCCGCTGCTGACGCACGAGGAAGCGCTGCACGGTTACGTCGCGCGCGACGCCACCAGCTTCCCGCAGGCGATCGGCCTGGCGTCGTCGTTCGACCCGGAGCTGACCGAGAAGATCTTCAGCGTGGCGGCGCGCGAGATGCGCGCGCGCGGCGCCAACCTGGCGCTGGCGCCGGTGGTGGACGTGGCGCGCGAGCCGCGCTGGGGGCGGATCGAGGAAACCTACGGAGAAGATCCGTATCTGTGCGGCGAGATGGGCAAGGCTGCGGTGCTGGGCTTCGCTGGCAAGGACAAAATACTGGCCAAGGACAAGGTCTTCGTCACGCTCAAACACATGACGGGCCACGGCCAACCGGAAAGCGGCACCAATATCGGCCCGGCCGAGATCAGCGAGCGCACCTTGCGCGAGGACTTCTTCCCACCGTTCGAAAAGCTGATCAAGGAAACCAACGTCGGCGCTGTCATGCCGTCGTATAACGAGATCGGCGGCATTCCTTCGCACGCCAACCACTGGCTGCTGCACAAGGTGCTGCGCGAGGAGTGGGGTTTCAGGGGCGTGACCGTGTCCGACTATTTCGGCATCCGGGAGCTGGTCACGCGCCACAAGCTGGCCGCCAACGTGAAGGAAGCCGCGTTGTACGCTTTCAAGGCCGGTGTCGATATCGAGACGCCGGACGGCGAGGGCTATCTGACGCTGGCCGAGCTGGTGAAGGAACGGCGCATCACCGAGAAAGAGATCGATGTGGTCGTGCGCCGGGTGCTGGCGCTGAAGTTCCAGGCGGGCTTGTTCGAGCAGCCTTACGTCGATGCCAAGGCGGCCGATAGCCTGACCGCCACGCCGGACGCGGTGGCGTTGGCGCGGCTGGCCGCGACGCGCACGCCGGTGCTGCTGAAGAACGACAAGAGCCTGCTGCCGTTGAACGGCAAAAAGGTCGGCAAGGTGCTGCTGCTGGGGACCCACGCCAAGGATACGCCGATCGGCGGTTATTCCGACGTGCCACGTCATGTGGTGTCGATCTACGACGGGCTGCTGGCCGAGAGCAAGGCGCAGGGATTCGAGCTGGCGTATTCGGAAGGCGTGCGCATCACCGAGGAGCGTGTCTGGGGCAAGGACGAGATCAAGTTCGTCGCCCCCGAGGTCAATGCGAAATTGATCGCCGAGGCGGTGAAGGCGGCGAAATCGGCCGACACCATCATCATGGTCCTGGGCGACAACGAACAGACCAGCCGCGAGGCGTGGGCCGACGAGCACCTGGGCGACCGCGCGGGCCTGGATTTGATGGGTCAGCAGAACGACCTGGCTGCGGCGATTTTCGCGCTGGGCAAACCGACGGTGGTGTTCCTGCTCAATGGCCGGCCTTTGTCGGTGAATCTGCTGGCGGAAAAGGCCGACGCGCTGATCGAAGGTTGGTACATGGGGCAGGAGACCGGCAACGCGGCCGCCGACCTGCTGTTCGGCCGCGCCAACCCGGGCGGCAAGCTGCCGGTGTCGATCGCGCGCAATGTCGGGCAACTGCCGGTGTTTTACAACCATAAGCCGTCGGCGCGCCGTGGTTATATCGACGGCAGCACCAAGCCCTTGTACCCGTTCGGTTTCGGGCTCAGTTACACGACTTTCGATATCTCGGCGCCGCGTTTGACCAAGGACTCGATCGCGGTGGGCGGCTCGACGTCGGTGCAGGTCGATGTGACCAACACCGGCAAGCTGGCCGGCGATGAGGTGGTGCAGATTTATATCCGCGACGACGTCAGCTCGGCGACGCGGCCGGTGCTGGAGTTGAAGGCGTTCAAGCGGGTGACCTTGCAGCCGGGCGAGAAGCGCACGCTGACGTTCGAGATCAAGCCGTCGGATCTTTGGTTCTTCAACGCGCAGATGAAGCGGGTGGTGGAGCCGGGTAGTTTTACCATCCACGCCGGTCCGGATAGCATCAAATTGAAGTCTGTGAAGTTGATGGTGGGGTGAGCGGGCGGCGTTGGCGGATTATGCGCTTCGCGTAATCCGCCAAGCCACCTCACCGATAGCGGTACAATTTCACCCGCTGCATCGTGAAATCGCCGGTCACCAGCATGACCTGGCGGCCCTGGTGGATTTCATCGCCGTTGAGCCAGCGGCCGTCCTTCCATTTGCCGTTCTCGTAGGTTCCCTCGGTTACCTTCTCCAACCCCACCAGATCGCCGGCCCTGGTGGCATCCCTGAACGTCACTGTCAGCCCTTTACCCGCCAGCAGAAACTCGTCGTCCGATAGCCGGATGATCAAACCGCCACACCCTTCCAGATCCTTGCTGTCCGTCTTGGCCCACGGATTGCTGAAACCCACCTGCAACGTATAGCCGCCCATCGTCACCAGCTGCGGCGAGGCGTCGACCACGCCGTCGTACGACACCTTGGCCTTGAAACCGCGCATATTGCCGCTGCCCTGGACTTGATTGATCAATGGCGTCAACTGGCGCAGTATCCGATACGCTTGCGGCAGCGGATCGCCGGCCTTGCTGTCCTCAACGCCGAACGGCGAGAAACCGAACGCGTCGAACTCGCCGATCGCGTAAAAGGCCTTGGCCGCCGCGTCGTGCCGGCCGGCGTTGTCGGCCTCCGGCACGAACAACGGATTGTCCGGCCGCTTGAACTGCGGCGCCCAGTCGGTGAAGTTGGGGAAGTAGGTGTCGATCGCCAGCACATCGAGCGACGGCGCGCCGGCCTTCCATACGTCGAACAGGTGCGGCAGCGGGCCCGCGCTCGGATACTCGCCCGGCTTCTTGCCCGGCCGGTTGAGCGCCGCGTTGACGTACATCGGCAGCGGATACGCCGCCTTGCCGGCCACCGTCATGGCCTCCACAAAGGTGGCGTAGCCCCAGGCCTGGAATACCTCCTCGGCGGCCACCGAAGTGCCGAACACCTCCGCCCATGTGCCGCTGGCGCGATGGCCATTGGCCGCCCATAACGCCTGCAGCGACGGATGCAGCGTGGCGCGGTTGGCGTTCAGGTAGTCGGTCAAGGCCTGCGGCACCTGGCCGGCGATGGCCGCATTGGCCAGCGGACTGTAATCACGCACGTCCGGCAGCATGCCGATCTCGTTCTCCACCTGGATCATGACGACGGTGCTCTCGGTGTCCACCCGCTTCAGGTGCGCCAGTAGCGCGCGGTAGGCGGCGGTGTCGGCGGCCAGGGTCTTGGCGCTGAAAGGCGTCAGCACCTCTTGCGTCACGCCGTTGCGGGCCAACGAGCGCGGGAAACGCTGGACGTCGCGCTTGACCCATGGCGGCACGTAGGTCGACATCGAATTCTTCCAGGCGCCGAACCACAGCAGGATCAGCTTCGTGTCGTTCGCGCGCGCCTGCTTCAGCATTCCATCGAGGATGGTGAAATCGAAGCGGCCCTCGACCGGCTCGATCTGGTCCCATTGCACCGGTGCGAGGATGGTGTTGACCTCGGCCCCCTTGAGCGCCGGCCACAGTTTGTTCAGGTATGGCAGGTGCGAGGCCGACGAATTATGCAGCTCGCCGCCGAGGACGAGGAAGGGCTGGTCGTTGACCATTAGTTGCGTGGCCGTGCCTTGCTTGCGCAGATGCGGGACGGAATTCGCCGCCAGCGCGGCCGACCCTTCGAGCAGAAACAGCGCGAAGGCGCAGGCGTATAGCGCGGCGCGTCGTGTTGGTGCTTGCATGGTGCTCCTTGAATCCAGTAAAAAAAAACACCGCCGCGGTGACGCGACGGTGTAGAAGCTGCCCCGGGGGTGGGACAGGAGAGCTAGAACCCGGTACGGAAAAACGCATCAGCCAACAATTCATGACTGCTGATGATTGCGCGACCATTCAAGTGTAGGAGCGACTTATGGTCGCTGTCAACATAAACTTTTCGCTAAATGTTATGCGCAAACATTTGTCGTGCCGGTGTCAACTATTTGACGAAATTGTCCTTGATCATATCAACGACGTCGCCGCCACGCCCGCTGAGCACCGCCTTCACCGAATACAGCGCCGTTCCGAGTACCTGGGCCGCCTGTATGTTCGGCGGCATCACCAGCTCGAAGCGGTCGGTGGTGACGTCGAGCAGGGCGGGGCCGGGATGCGCCAGCCACGCCTGCACTTCCGCTTCCAGTTCCGCCGCCGATTCGACGCGGCGGCCGTAGATGCA